>JAJZFR010000349.1:0-9386 GCA_021805265.1 Acidobacteriota bacterium
TTCCCGACAACAACGGCCGCGTCGGCGTGGTGGGCACCAGCTATCCGGGATTCCTCACCATGATGGCGGGCATCGATCCGCATCCGGCGGTGAAGGCGATCTCGCCCCAGGCTCCGATGATCGACGTGTGGCGCGGCGACGATTTCTTCCATAACGGAGCCTTTCGGCAAACCTATGGCTACGACTACGGCATCATGCTCGAAACCGGCAAAGACAACGCCGAGGTGGACTATGGCAAGGACGCAGCAGGCGGCCCGCGCGACGGCTTCGATTACTTCCTCGAGCGCGGCAGCTTTGCCGCCGACGTGGCGCAGTCGGGCGTGAAACAGAAGCTGCCCACGTGGCAGGATTTCCTCGAACATCCGGCCTACGACGAGGTGTGGCGCGCGCGCGGCGTCGAGTATCACCTGAACGCGGTCACCGTGCCCACGCTGACCGTGGGCGGCTACTACGACCAGGAAGACATGTGGGGGCCTCAGGAAGAGTACTCGAAGCTGGAGCCGCACGATACAGAGAAGGATAATTTTCTGGTGCTGGGGCCTTGGCGTCATGGATCGTGGGCCGCGACCACTCGCCACCTCGGCGCGCTTCAGTACGGCCAGCCGATCGGCAGGGAGTTTCGCGCACGGATCGAAGCGCCCTTCTTCGCCAAATATCTCAAGGGCGAGCCGGGATTCGGTCTCGTCGATACGGCGAGCTTCCAGACAGGATCGAACACCTGGAAGTACTACGCTCACTTCCCGCCGCCGGAGTCGAAGCCGACTGATTTCTGCCTCGGCGCGGATGGCGCAGTCCAGAGCGGAACAAGCTGCAAGGACGGGCACACGAGTTACGTTTCCGACCCAGCCAACCCGGTTCCTTATCGCCAACGGCCCATCCAGCCAACCTATGGCAAAGGCTCCCAGTGGTACACCTGGATGGTCGAGGATCAGCGCTTCGTCACCGGGCGCAAGGACGTTGCCGTCTGGCGCATGCCGCTCGATCACGACCTGACGGTGACCGGCGAGGTCATGGCCGACATCTTTGCCGCAACCACAGGCAGCGACGGCGATTTTGTGGTGAAGCTGATCGACCAATACCCGGACGACGACACCGACCCGACCATGCGCGGCTTCCAGTTGATGACCAACATGGAGATATTCCGTGGCCGCTACCGCACTAGCGATGACCACCCCGAGGCGCTGACGCCAGGCGCGGTGAACGAGTTCCGATGGAGCCTGCACAACGTGGATCACCTCTTCAGGCAAGGCCACACGCTGATGGTCGAGGTGCAAAGCACGTGGTTCCCGCTCTACGACCGCAACCCGCAGACCTTCGTGCCCAACATCATGACCGCCCGCCCAGAGGACTACAAGGCGGCAACCATCTCGATCCTCTCGGACGCGGCCCACCGCTCGCGGGTAGTTTTGCCCGTGGTTCCGTGAACCGGATGTCTCGTGAACCGACCCTATCGTGCATCAACAGAGTCGTGATCGGTGGTACAGGGAGAACCCTATTGACACATAATACGTGTACACGTATTATGTGTTCATGAATCTTACCCTCGCGATTGACGACCGCATCGTTGAAAAGGCTCGCCACAGGGCAAGCGAAATGGGCACCACGGTGAATCAGTATGTTCGCGATCGCCTCGCCGAGTTGGCCGGGGAAGCCGATACCGAAGCGGCCATCGCGCGATTCGGTGCCTTGTCGGGTCAGGGAGATTCAAACGGATGGAAGTGGAATCGGGAGGAAATATACGAAGAACGCCTGGGGCGTTATGGCAAATCCTAGCGCATTTCTCGACAGCAATATTCTGATCTACACGGACGACAGTCGTTCCCCCGCCAAACAAGCCACTGCAACACTGCTGATCCAGGCTCACATAAGCCAGCGGACCGGAGTGGTGTCGATCCAGGCATTGCAGGAATACTTTTCAGTGGTGACAGGCAAGTTCGGGATCAGCCCCGACGCGGCCAGAGAAAAGGTACAGATACTTGGCGCTTTGACGGTTTTCCAACCTGCAACCAAAGACGTTCTCGCGGCAATCGACCTGCACCGCCTGCACCACATCTCATTCTGGGATGCATTGATCGTACGTGCCGCAAGCCAGTCAGGGTGCCGCACGCTGCTGTCAGAGGACATGCAGCATGGACGCCGAATCGATGGAGTCGAGATCGTGAACCCGTTTTTGGACTAGAATAAGAATCGGACGATGCCCCTGCGCCAGCCCATCTCGACGCTTCTCTAGCGGCTCCCGCCGCCTACACTGTTTCTGCGCCTGTTTTGCCTTTCACACATCCAATAAAAAGAAAAAGCTCACCGTCTGTCCGTGTGAGTGTGGCAGCGTGGATTGGCTGCTGAATGCGAGAGTTGAATCATGTTTGACCGTTTGGAACAGATGGAAATCCGCTACCTCGAGCTGGGCGAGCAGTTGGCCCTGCCAGAGATACAGAACGACCGCGAAGCCTATCAGAAAACCGCGAAGGCGCACCGCGATCTTGAGGATGCCGTGGAGAAATATCGGGCGTACAAACAGGCGAAACAGGGCCTCGAAGACGCCCGGCTGATGCTGGCCGAAAGCGATGCCGACCTGCGCGCCATGGCCGCGGAAGAGATGGCCGCGCTCGAGCCGCGCGTGATCGAGATGGAAGCCGAGTTGAAAATTATGCTGCTGCCGAAAGACCCGAACGACGAAAAGAATGTGATCCTCGAAATTCGCGCTGGCACGGGCGGCGACGAGGCCTCGCTGTTCGTTGCCGAGGTGTATCGCATGTATCTGCGCTTTGCCGAGCAGCATCGCTGGAAGGTGGAGATTCTCTCATCCTCCGAGTCCGCTGTCGGCGGCCTGAAGGAAGTCATCGCGCTCATCGAAGGCGATCGAGTCTATTCGCAGATGAAGTACGAGAGTGGAGTGCATCGCGTTCAGCGCGTTCCGGCGACCGAAACACAGGGCCGCGTGCATACCTCGGCGATTACCGTCGCAGTGTTGCCCGAGGCCGAAGAGGTGGACGTGAAAATCGAAGCCAAGGACCTGCGCATCGATACGTTCTGTTCCTCGGGGCCTGGCGGACAAAGCGTCAACACCACCTACTCCGCGATTCGCATCACCCACCTGCCCACCAATACGGTGGTGAGCTGCCAGGACGAAAAATCGCAGATCAAGAATCGCGAAAAAGCGATGCGTGTGCTGCGCTCTCGGCTCTACGAAGTCGAGATGGAGCGGCAGCACGAAGCGCTCGCCAAGGAGCGCAAGCAGCAGGTGGGAACCGGCGACCGCAGCGAAAAAATCCGCACCTACAACTTTCCCCAGAACCGGCTGACCGATCATCGCATCGGCCTTACGCTACACCAGCTTGACCTCATCATGGAGGGCCGTTTGCAGCAAATCGTGGACGCGCTGATCGCGCACATGCAGGCCGAGCAACTCAGGGCGGATACGGCCCACGCGGCCTGAGCCGATCATGCGCATCCGGGAAGCACTGACGGAAGCCGAAGCAACGCTGGCATCTGGCGCGCATCCGGAACGTGCGCAGCAGGATGCCGAGTTTCTGCTGCTGCGCGCGCTCGCCAAAGACAAGGCGTGGCTGCTCGGCCATCGCGATGAGGATTTGTCGCGCGAAGCAGAAAAGCGCCTTCAATTATGGCTTGCTCGACGCAAAGCGGGCGAGCCGGTGCAGTACATCCTCGGCGAAACGGAGTTCTACGGCCTGCCGTTTCGCGTTGCGCCCGGTGTGCTGATCCCGCGGCCTGAGACGGAACATCTGGTCGAAGCGGTCCTGCGATTGCTCGCCGCAGTGCCGTCGCCATCCATTGCCGACATTGGTACTGGCTCCGGCGCGATTGCCGTGGCGCTGGCGCATGCGCGTCCGGACGCGCGAGTCACAGCGGTCGATATTTCGCGCGAAGCGCTCAAGATCGCAACAGAGAATGCCGAGAGAAACGGCATGGCCGAACGCATTCGATTTTTTGCGGGCGACCTGCTGGCTCCGCTCGCGGGCGAGCGATTCGATTGCATCGCGTCAAACCCCCCGTATGTTGCGCGCGACGACCGCGATGTCCTTGCCGTCGAGGTGCGCGAGCATGAGCCTGCCCTGGCGCTCTACGGCGGCGCAGAAGGCCTCGAAGCCTATCGGAGGCTCATCCCATCGTCGCGAGGCCAACTGTTCGCTGGCGGGTGGCTGGCGCTCGAAATTGGCTATGGCCAGCGCAAGGCGATAGAAGCGATGCTGCTTGCGGCGGGTTATGACCCTATCAGTTTTGTCGCCGATTATCAGGGGATCGCTCGCGTTGCGCTGGCGCGGAATCCAACACAACTCTGAGTTTTTCAATCGCACGGCAACCGAATCAGCTGCGCTCAATCTGTATCCGGTACACTTTCAATAGAAAGGAAGTTTTCGTCTATGACTGCTTCGAAAGGCTATGCTGCGCTCAGCGCGCAGTCGCCGCTTGCACCTTTTTCGTTCGAGCGCCGCACGCCGGGCGCGACCGAAATCGCCGTCGAGATTCTCTACTGCGGTGTCTGTCACAGCGACCTGCACATGGCCCGCAACGAGTGGGGCCAGTCCATCTATCCGCTGGTTCCCGGCCACGAGATTGTGGGCCGCGTAATCCAGGCCGGTTCCTCGGCGACCCGGTTCAAGGTGGGCGAAATTGCCGCAATTGGCGTGATCGTCGATTCCTGCCGCGCCTGCGCGCCCTGCAAGGGCGGCGAGGAACACTACTGCGAACAGGGCGCGACGCTGACCTATGCCGCAAAGGATCGTGTCGATGGCTCGATCACCATGGGTGGCTACTCGAACAACTACGTGGTGGACGAACGCTTCGCGCACAAGGTGCCAGCCAATCTCGATCTCGCCGGCGTTGCGCCCCTGCTCTGCGCGGGCATTACCACCTACTCGCCGCTGCGCCACTGGAAGGTTGGCCCAGGGATGAAGGTGGGCATCGTGGGCCTCGGCGGGCTGGGACACATGGGTCTCAAATTCGCTCACTCCTTCGGCGCGCACACCGTGCAGTTGACCACCTCGCTCAAGAAGCGCGACGACGCAATCAAGCTCGGCGCAGACGAAGTGCTGCTCTCAACCGACGCCTCCGAAATGGCGAAACACGCGCGCAGCTTCGACTTTATCCTCGATACCGCATCTGCTCCGCACGATCTCGATCCGTACCTCTCACTGCTCAAGCAGGACGGCACACTTGCTCTCGTCGGACTGCCGGAAAAGCCGCCCGCTGTCAGCGTGTTTTCGCTCATCACCAAACGGCTTTCCATCGCCGGATCGATGATCGGCGGCATGCCCGAGACCCAGGAGATGCTGGACTACTGCGGCAAACACAACATTACCGCCGAGGTCGAAGTGATCCCGGCAAACAAAGTCAACGATGCCTTTGAACGGATGCTGAATCAGGACGTGAAATACCGCTTCGTGCTCGACATGCAGACGCTCTGAGCAAGCTGAGAATTGCAAACCAGCAGACTGGAGACGGCCATCGCGCCGTCTCCATTTTTTTGCGAAGTTGATTTACGCTTCGAGCAGATTGGTATAAATGGCCATGCCCGCGACGGCATCGACGCCCAGCGACTGAAGTGTGTCGATCTCCTGCTGGCTGCGGATGCCGCCCGCGACGATGAGTTGGCGCGCAGTAAGGCCGCGCAACCGCTCGGCGACAGGCAGCGGAAAGCCTTGCAGCAAGCCCTCCCCGTCGATGTGTGTGTAGAGGAATGCGCCAACGTAAGGATCAAGCTGCGGGATGGCCTGGTCCGCACTGAGTGCAATCTGCGCGCGCCAGCCCTTGATGGCGATGCGGCCCGCCTTGCAGTCCACGCCTGCAACAACGCGTTCGCCACCAATTGCGTGGGCCAGCGAGCTCGCGAAGTCAACGTTCACCATCCCCGCGCTTTCGGTCTCGGTAAACAACGCGGAGCCGACGATCACACGCTTCGCTCCCGCACGCAGCACTCTTTCGGCGTCCGCAATCCTGCGAATCCCGCCGCCCACCTGTACCGGCAGCCGCTGTGCGATGCGCTCGACAAGAGCTGTGTTTTCGCCCTGACCCATGGCCGCGTCCAGGTCAATCAACTGGACCAGCGGATAGCGTGAAAAACGCTCAATCCAGTAGTCGAAATCGTCGAAGGCGAGGCGCAGCTTTTCGCCCTGAACAAGCTGCACGATGCGTCCGCCCAACAGGTCAATGGAAGGGATCAGCACGGAAACCTCACGGGAATTTGTTGCGATGCAAGCTGCTGTTTCAGCTCGCGCGCGCTCGATATGCCAAAGTGAAAGATGCTCGCGGCGAGCGCAGCATCGGCGCAACCTGCGGTGAACACCTGAGCGAAGTGGGCAACGCTGCCCGCGCCGCCGGAGGCAATCACAGGAATGCTCACCGCTGTGCTGACCGCGGCGGTCAGTTCACAGTCGAAACCGGAGCGCGTACCGTCGGAGTCCATGGATGTGAGCAGTATCTCGCCCGCGCCGCGCGACTCTGCTTCCCTCGCCCACTCGATCACGGTGCGGCCTGTGTCGCGGCGACCGCCGTGGGTGAAGACGTGCGCAGATTTCACGGTGTCCGCAACCCCTGCATTGCGTCTCGCATCAATAGCGACGACGACAGCCTGCGCGCCAAAGTCCGCACCGATCTTTCCAATCAGTGCGGGGTCGGCAAGCGCTGCCGAGTTGAGGCTGATCTTGTCAGCTCCGGCATCGAAGACGCGCGCGGCGTCTTCGGCCGTGCGGATACCGCCGCCGACGGTGAAGGGAATGAAAAGATTTTTCGCGGCGCGTCGTACGGTTTCGAGCAGCGTCGTGCGGCCCTCGTGGGTGGCCGTGATGTCGAGCAGAACGATCTCATCTGCGCCATCGCGCGCATGACGATGCGCCAGCTCTGCCGGGTCGCCGGCATCGATCAGATCGAGGAACTGAATGCCTTTGACCACACGGCCATCACGGCAGTCAAGACAAGCGATGACGCGGCGAGTCAACATGCGGCAAGCTCCAGAAAATTTCGCAGTATCGTGAGTCCCGCTTCTGCAGATTTCTCTGGATGAAACTGCACCCCGCAGACGTTGCCCCGCTGCACGGCTGCAGCAAAGGGATCGATGTAGCTGGTGACGGCAACGGCATCGTCCGTGACCGGAGCGCGCCAGGAGTGAGTGAAGTATGCGAAGTCGCCAGGGAGGATGCCCGCGAGCAGCGACGAGGAACGTGTGATTTCAAGCTCGTTCCAGCCAACATGCGGGATTTTTTTTGCGCTGCTTTCTGCGCTGTTTTCTGCGCTCTGCTGAAATCGTGTCACCGTCTGCGGGAAGAATCCAAGCCCAGGTCGCTCGCGCGCTTCCGTGCTTCCGGCGTAGAGCCACTGCATGCCGACACAGATGCCGAGGAACGGCACTCCACGCGCGATGGCGCTGCGAATGGCGGGTGTCAGGCCAACCTGATCGAGCCGCGCCGTGGCAGCGAAGTGACCCACGCCGGGCAGCACGATGCGCGTAGCGCGGTCGAGCGCGGCGGGGTTGTCGACCACGGCAACTTCAGCGCCCAGATGGCGCATCGCCTTGACGACGGAGGATAGATTTCCCGCCTTGTAATCGATGACTGTCAGCATGTTTTGCTCCCGCGCTCAATCGTCGCGATCACAGCAATCCTTTCGTGCTGGGCAGCATCGCGGCCAGTTGCCGATCACGCGAACAGGCCACGCGCAATGCCCGCGCGAAGGCTTTGAAGATAGCTTCGATCTTGTGATGATTGCTGCGCCCGTACATGGTCTTCACGTGGACGTTGGCGCGCGCGCCGCGCGCGAAGCCCTCGAAGAAATCCGTAACCAGTTCGCTTTGCAGGTCGCCCACCAGGCGCGTGCGCACTGCGGTATCGACCGCAAAGGCTGCGCGTCCCGAGAGATCGACAGCGGCGATGGCCAGCGTCTCGTCCATCGGCATCAGAAAATATCCCGCGCGATGGATGCCGCGCTTGTCGCCGAGCGCGCGGTCAAAGGCTTCGCCGAGCGCGATGCCCACGTCTTCGACGGTGTGGTGCTGATCCACATCCAGATCGCCCTTGCAGGACAGCTCCAGATCAAACACGCCGTGCCGCGCAAACAACTCCAGCATGTGGTCGAAGAAGCGAATCCCGGTAGCAATCTGATAGCGCCCGGAGCCTTCGATGGTGAGACGAAGCACGATAGTTGTCTCGGTGGTGTGGCGCATGATCTCCGCCTGTCGGGCAGACGCGGTTTGCATGGGAATAGGTTGGTGTTTTTCTAGTGTATTGAGAGTTGTCATCGTTCTCCTCCGTAAGTGTATTGAGTACCTATATTCAGTTCCGTGAGCGCGGCTTCCATCGCTGCAGTGGACACGCTCATCTGTGCGCGCGTTCCCACGGTGATGCGCACAAGACCGTCGCAGCCAGGATCGGCCGAGCGATCACGTACCAGCACTCCGGCAGCCTTCATCCGTGCGCAGAAACGTTTGTGTTCGGGACCGATTTCGACCAGCACGAAATTCGCCGCAGAGGGCCAGTGGCGCAGGCCGAGACGATTCAGTTGCGTCACAAATTCCTCGCGGGCGGCGAGGACTTCGCCGACGTATTCTTCGAGATACGCGTTGTCCTCGAGCGCAGCGCGAAGCGCAATCAGGGCCGCTGTGTTCACGCAATAGGGCGAGATCACGCGGCGCACCCAGCGCAGATTTTCTACTCTCGATGCAAGCAGACCGAGGCGCAGACCGGCGAGTCCATATGCCTTTGAAAACGTGCGCGCGACGACCAGATTCGGCACCTTATCGATGGCGTCGATCAGCGTTTCACCATGAAAATGAAAGTAGGCTTCGTCAACCAGCAGAATGGCCTGCGGCGCGGCAGCAGCGATAGCGAGCAACTGGTCGCGCGTGGCCACCGAGCCGGTCGGACTGTTGGGGTTGGCGATGGCGATCATCCGGGTGCGCGGCGTGATGGCGGCGAGAAGTTTTTCAAACGGAAAACGAAAATCTGCGTCGGCCTGCACGCGCACAACAGAGGCATCCGTGCCGGCAGCGTAAATCTCGTACATCGTATAAGTCGGCGTGGGCAGCAGCAACTCATCGCCACGATCAAGATAGGCCTGACACAACAGATGAATGGCTTCATCAACGCCGTTGGTGAGCACCACCTGTTCTCGCGAAAGGCTCAGCCGCTCAGCGGCGAGCGCCTCGACAGGGCCGCGCTCGGGATAGCGCGTAAGATCAGCCGGAGTGAGCGCGGCCAATGCTTCGACAACACGCGACGAGCAGGCTACTGTGTTCTCATTGAAGTCAAGTCGCAGCGCATCGCGATTGCCAAGCGGCGGATGATACTCGGGCATGCGCAGAACGCGGACGCGCGGCTCGGGCCAGTTTCCGAGCACAGCAGAATCTGTTTCAGCAGGCAGTACGTTCAGTGTGT
>JAJZFR010000349.1:9486-13863 GCA_021805265.1 Acidobacteriota bacterium
AGTCGCAGCGCATCGCGATTGCCAAGCGGCGGATGATACTCGGGCATGCGCAGAACGCGGACGCGCGGCTCGGGCCAGTTTCCGAGCACAGCAGAATCTGTTTCAGCAGGCAGTACGTTCAGTGTGTCCAGTCGTTCGGCAATGGCGACAGCGTGACCTGTGAGTCCCTCCGCCTGGGCCAGCAACACGGCCTGCGGACCAAGCTGGGCCAGCGCTTTCGGGGTATACTCCTGCACCGTGATGAGCTTGAGAAAATCGAATACGCTCAAGCCCCCTCGCTGCGCGGCCAGGCCGCCCGTGGGCAGTGTGTGATTGGGGCCGGAGATGTAATCGCCCATCGGCTGAGGCGAATATTTTCCCACGAAGATGCTGCCCGCATTGCGGATCCACTGCAAATCCTCCGCACCATCGACGGTGAGGTGTTCGGGCGCGAGCAGATTCACCAGGTCGCGCGCCTCGGCCTGTGTTTGCGCGACGAAGATGTATCCGTTCGCAGCGAGCGCCTGCTCTGCAACTGGATTGAGTGCCGCCTGGCGCATGGCTTCGCAGCGCACGGCTTCAGCGAGCGTCGCTTCTGTGGTGACGAAGATGGCGAGCGCGGCGGGATCGTGTTCCGCCTGTGCGACCAGGTCGGCGGCGATGGATTGCGCGTTGCCGCTGTCGCTGAAAACGACAATCTCGGTAGGTCCGGCGAGCATGTCAATCGAGCAGCGTGACTGCTGTGCGATAGCGCGCTTGGCTGCGGTGACGTAGAGGTTGCCAGGGCCGACGATGCGGCGCACCGGAGCTATCGACTGCGTACCCCAGGCAAGCGCGGCAATGGCCTGAGCGCCGCCCACGCGATAGAACTCGGTCACTCCAAGCATGTGCGCGGCGGCCAGCGTCTCAGGCGCGGGATACGGCGAGACAACGGCGATGCGCGCCACGCCCGCGACCTGCGCCGGGATGACCGTCATCAGTATGGTCGAAGGCAGCGGATGACGCCCCCCCGGCACGTAGCAGCCGACCGCGTCGAGCGGACGAACGCGCTGCCCGGTCGTGAGTCCGGGAACCGGAGAGCAATCAAACGAATGCGGCATTTGCTTTTCAGCGAAGCCGCGAATCTGCGCCGCTGCCGTGGTGAGCGCATCTTGGAGCGCCGGATCAAGAGCTTTCCATGCAGCAGCCATCTCCACTGTCGAGACGCGCAGCGCGGCCTCTTCCGGCAGCCGATCAAGCTGCCGAGCATATCGACCGAGCGCCACGTCGCCCTCCGCGCGCACCGCGTCCAGTATCGTCTGCACCCGCTGCGCGACCGCGTCAAGCGATGCGGCTCCGCGCGCTTCGAGCGCCGCCATTGCGGTCTGGCCGGATTGCTCCTGAAGAAAATACAAACGCATGTTGCCTCGGCGATATCAGTTACACTTGCGGGATGGTTTTGCTTGCGCCGCGCATCGCGGCGCAACCCTAGGTACGCATTACAGGACTACTTTATTCAGCGGATATTCCACGATGCCGGTTGCTCCGCTCAGCTTGAGTTTGGGTATCACCTCGCGCACGACACCCTCTTCCAGAATGGTGTTGACGGCGACCCACTCCGGGTTGCTTTGCTCCGAGATGGTTGGCGAGTTCAACGCGGGCAGTACGCCAAGTACACGTTCGAGGTCGCCTCGCCGCACATTCAACATCAATCCCACCTGTGACTGCGCATCGATGGCCGCGCGCAACATGAGCGCGAGCGACTCCAGCTTCTGGCGCTTCCATGGATCGGCGCAGGCGGTCTGGTTGGCGATCAGGTGCGTTTCGCTCTCCATCACCGTGTCGATGATCGCGAGGCGATTGGCGCGCAGACTGCTGCCTGTCTCCGTGACCTCGACAATAGCGTCGGCCAGCATAGGCGGCTTGACCTCGGTCGCTCCCCAACTGAACTCGACCTTGACGTTGACGCCCTTTTGCGCGAAGTAACGTTTGGTGACCTCGACAAGCTCGGTGGCGACGATCTTGCCCTCGAGATCCTCGGCCCGCGTGAAGCCCGAGCCTTCGGGAACGGCAAGCACCCAGCGCACCTTGCGGCGACTCTGCTTGGCATAGGTGAGTGAAGTAATGCTCGTCGGCGCAAGACCGCTCTCCACCACCCAATCAATGCCCGTCAGGCCCGCGTCGAGTACCCCGTGATCGACGTAACGGGCCATCTCCTGAGCGCGAATGAGCATGCACTCGATCTCCGCATCGTCGATGGACGGAAAGTAGGAGCGTCCGTCGGTATAGATGTTCCAGCCGGCGCGCTTGAACAGCGCAATCGTCGCGTCCTGAAGGCTGCCTTTGGGAAGACCGAGACGAAGTTTATCAGCCACGGACCACCTCCGCTTCTGCGTCTTCCACAGCGGTTGTGGTGAGGGAAATCGGCTTGGTGAAGCACGAGACCGTGCCCTCATGACAGACCAGCCCATCGCCCTCGACGACCACGCGAAAAACGATGGTGTCGTTGTCGCAATCGGTGGCGGCGGTGATAACGCGCAGGCGGTTGCCGCTCGACTCGCCCTTCATCCAGAGCTTCTCACGAGTCCGACTCCAGAATGTAACGAAGCCGGACTCGAGTGTGCGCTGGTAGCTGATCGCGTTGAGGAAGCCGAGCATCAGCACCTCACCAGTGGCGGCGTCCTGAACGATGCCAGGTACCAGGCCGTCCATCTTGGCAAAATCAATTTCAGAATCCATCGTGGAAGTACTCGTGGTCATTTTTCTCTCGCTGTATTTTTGCTGTTGAATCGGTTGTGTTTTTCGCTCTGGAAGCAAGCCGCAAAACGGGCAAAGAAAAACCCGCCGAGGTTGAGGTCGGCGGGCGTTCCGGGGAGGGGTTCTTAGGACTTGAGCATTTCCTCAGCTAAGATCGAGACGCGCCGCTGACATGGAATGTCCATGATGATGGTGGTGCTCGATGTGGAGAAAACGGCTCATCTGTTGCTAACGTAAGCAAAGAGACGATGGTTTGTCAAATTGTTTTTATTCATGAAAACGCATCATGAAAGTGATTTTATGAGAAAAATAGTAAATTCATGGTGGATTCAACGGTCAGTCCTCGCATTCCTGCTCCTTGTGGTGTGTCTGGCAGCCGGTCGGCCGCTTGTCGCGATGACCGAAAAAACGCTGGTCGACATCAATACCGCGAGCGTCTCCGAGCTGATGAAGGTGGACGGAATGCGCGAGACGTGGGCGCGGCGAATCGTGCGCTTTCGGCCCTATCGGGTCAAGACCGACCTGGTGGGAAAAGGCATCGTGACCCGCGAGGTCTACCAGCGCTTCGAGGACAAGATCGTCGCGCATCGCGTAGCGAAGAAGCCATGAGATGCGCGACGACAATGCGCTGTCTCAGTGAGCCGCGTGTGGAGCTTTTGTCTTGCGCTGGAAACGGGCCAGAATGCCGCTCAGAATCACATAGAGCACGGGAATGAAGATGAGATTGAGAACGGTGGAAAGCAGCATGCCGCCGACGATGGTGGTGCCGACCGAGTGACGGCCCAGAGCGCCAGCGCCGGTAGCGAAGACCAGCGGAAACACGCCGAGAATAAAGGCGAACGAGGTCATGAGGATGGGCCTGAGACGCAGCTCGGCGGCCTCGATGGCGGCGTCAGCGATGGAGCGGCCCTTGTGGCGCAACTGTTCGGCGAACTCGACAATCAGAATCGCATTTTTCGCCGAAAGTCCGATGAGCATCACAAGGCCGATCTGGCAGTAGACATCGTCCGAGAGGCCGCGCGCGGCCACCGCGCCGAGCGCGCCCAGAACGGCCATGGGCACCGCCAGCAGGATGATGAAGGGCAGCGCGAAACTCTCATACTGCGCAGCCAGCGTGAGGTAGACAACCAGCAGGCCGAGCGCGAAGATGATGACCGCCTTGCCGCTCGATTCAATCTCTTCCTGGGTTAGCCCGGTCCAGGAAAAGGTCATGCCCGGCATCATGGCCATCCGCGCAAGTTTTTCCATCGCGGCGATGCCTTCGCTGGAGCTTTTTCCCGGTGCCGCAGAGCCGTCCAGCTCGACCGACCGAAAGAGGTTGTAGTGGCTGATGACCTGCGGTCCGGAGGTGTTCTGAATGGTGACCAGGTTGTCGAGCGGAATCATCTGGCTGGTGGTATCGGAGCGTACGTAGAAGGAGTGCAGGTCGCTCGCAGTCATGCGGAAGGGCTGGTCAGCCTGAACGTAAACGCGATAGGTGCGGTTGTTGTAATCGAAGTCGTTGACATACTCGGAGCCCATGAAGACGTTGAGCGTGGTGGCGATCTGGGTGAAGGAGACACCAAGCGCCTTGGCCTTTTCGCGATCCACGTTGACCAGCAGTTGCGGGTCGCTGGCGGAGAAGTTGGTGAAGAGTCCGGTGACGCCAAGCGCAGGATTCTG
>JAJZFR010000411.1 GCA_021805265.1 Acidobacteriota bacterium
ATCGAATCCCCCATCACCGGCGTCGAGGGCAACCGGGAGTTCCTCCTCCACGCCTGTTTTCCATCCCACCGATAATCCGCGCAATGCGCAGGTCGCGGAGCCTACTCCTCGCCCAAAAGAATGCGAAAGCCGAATCCCGACTGGGATACACTGAGAGCCGAATGCAACGAGTTGCCGTGGTCTCCAAACCGCAGAAAAGTGAACTCCTCCAGCTCATGCCAGAGCTGGTTCTCTGGTTGCGCCAGCGAGGCTTCGAGCCGGTTCTGGATCGCGAAAGCGCTTCCTATATCGAGTCCATGGGCAGCCAGACAACGCTCGCCGGGCAGCCCGTCCTGGTCCTTGATCGACCTGACCTGCCAAAGGCCGAGCCGGAGTTGATTATCGTTCTTGGCGGCGACGGCACCTTGCTCGCTGTCGGACGCATCTTCGCCCGCCTCGGAACCCCCATCCTCAGCGTCAACCTGGGATCCCTCGGCTTCCTCACCGAGGTGCGCCTTAGCGACCTCTATCGCACCATCGAGGGCTGGTGCCAGGACTGTTGCGCCATCGATGTCCGCACTATGCTCCATGGCGAAGTCTGGCGCGCGGGCCACTGCGTAGCCTCCTTTGAGGCCGTCAATGACATGGTCCTCGCCATGGGGGCCATTGCCCGCATGGGCGAGTTCGGCGTCGAACTCGACGGCATGCTGGCCGCCCGTTTTCGCGCCGACGGCGTCATCGTCTCCACTCCCACGGGTTCTACCGCCTACACCCTCGCCGCCAACGGGCCCATCCTCGTGCCCGGCGTCGATGCGCTGGTCATCACCCCCATCTGCCCCCATCTGCTCACCCTCCGCCCCATGGTCGTGCCCGGCAATTCTGCCCTCACCTTGCGCGTCGAAGGGCCAAAGCAAAGCTCACCCACCCTGCTCACCGTGGATGGCCAACAGGCCGTCGAGCTGCAACTTGCCGATGAACTGCGCTGCCACCGCTCCGAATTCACCGTCAAGCTCATCCGTCTCGGAGAAAACGGATTCTTCGACGTCCTGCGCAGCAAGCTCAAGTGGGGCGAGCGATAGAATTCGCTGTTCCGTCCACCATCCGCCGTGCTAGACTCGCCTTCAATCGGTTCTGCTTCCCCTCGAAACCGCATCGCTGCTCGTCCGCCCTCGCTGCAACTTCTCGCAGCCTTACCCGGAGCGATTTTCAAAACACCCCAATCTCACTCTCGGAGAAGCCCCCGTGCCAAGATTCCGCATCCTGTTGCCACTCCTCGCAGCCTGCCTCGCCTATGCCACCTGCTCCGCCATTGCCGCGATCTCTCAAGAACGCCCCGCAGCCTCAGACGCCAAACCGGAGGCCGCAGCGCCCGCCAAGGACCTGCCCATTCCGCCCGAGACCAGCTCCGTCACAGCTCACCAGATCGCTGTCGCCGGCCAGACCCTCCATTACACCGCCACAGCGGGCAATCTACTCATCTCAAAGGCCGAGCACGACGAACTCGAAAAGCCCTATCACAGCGTCTTCTACGTCGCCTACACCCTCGACGGAGCCGACCCAAAGACGCGCCCCGTCACGTTTCTTTACAACGGCGGCCCCGGCTCGGCCACCATCTGGCTCCAGATGGGATCCGTCGGCCCCATGCGCGTCGTCACCGACAGCCCCCAGGCCACCCACAACGCGCCCTATCAGGTCATCCCCAACGAATACACCCTGCTCAACAAGTCCGACCTGGTCTTCATCGACGCTCCCGGAACCGGCTTCTCCCATCCCGTCGGGAAGGGAACTATAAAGGACGTAGCCGGGGTCGATGAGGACCTCACCGCATTCACCCAGTTCATCGTCCGCTATCTTACCGTCAACCAGCGTTGGAACTCCCCCAAATTCCTCTTCGGCGAGTCTTACGGCACCACACGTTCGGCTGGACTGTCCGCCACGCTCAACTCTGCTGGCGTCCAGTTGAACGGCATCGTACTGCTCTCCTCCATCCTCAACTACAACGCACATGCGCCCGGCCTCGACAACGAGTACCTCACCGACTTCCCCAGCTTCGCCGCTATCGCCTGGTACTACGACAAGATTCCCAACAAACCCGCCGACATCCTCGCCTTTGTCCAGCAGGCGCGCGAGTTTGCCCGTGGCCCTTACGCCCAGGCCCTCTGGGCGGGCAATGCCTTGAGTCCAGCCGATACCGACAAGGTCGCGCAACAGATGAGCGCCCTGATCGGCGTCAGCCCGACCTTTATCAAGGAATGTAACCTGCGCATCTCCGCCTCACGCTTCCGCAAGGAGCTTCTGCGCGACCGGAACGACATCCTCGGTCGCTACGACGCGCGCTTCGAAGGCCCGGATGCCGAGGCTGCTGGCGACGTCCCCGGATACGATCCCTCTGACACCGGCATCAGTGGCGCTTACGTTGCCGCCTTCCACAGCTATCTGGAAACCGACCTCAAGTACACCAACAACGAAACCTACAACCTGCAAGGCCCCGGTCTCAACCAGAACTGGGACTGGAAGCACCGCGCCGCTGGCGGCTTTGGCTTTGGTCGCCAGCAGGCGATGCCCTACGTCGCGGGCGATCTCGGCGACACCATGCGCAAGAACCCCCACCTGATGGTCTTTTCCGCCAACGGACTCTTCGATCTCGCTACGCCCTTCACCGCCACCGAGTGGGAGCTAGCCCACATGGGCATCAGTGCCAAACAAAGCGCCAACATCCACTTCGGCTACTACCCCGCCGGACACATGGTCTACCTCAACGTGGCTGCCCTCAAGAGCCTCCGCAAAGACCTCGACGGCTTCTATAACGAAGCAAAATAACCCCTCGGCGGAGTTCCTTTTCCGTCGGTGTTTTCTCGTCGGGCACGCGGAGAAATCCCTCTGCCCCCGTTTTATGAATTCAGTTCACTCAAAAGGACTTGAGCCTTTTTCGCCAGTGTCCCAGCGCCGTCCGTGTCTCCCGTGGCCAGCGCCTGACGCGCTTCCTTCAGGAACTCCCGTATCTGAGCGGCCGTCCGTTGCTCCGCCACGCTCAGTGGACGTGTAATCTCATTGAGGTTCTTTTCCGTGCCCTTGATCGATGCCTCGATCTTCTCGCCAGTCGGCCCGTCTGGATTCCCCGTCGAAAGCTGCCCGATTGCGCTGACTTCCGGCTCGGACGCTGCCGCCTGCTCCGCCGCAGGTTTGTGTATATGTTTGACTGGCTTTTTCACTGGCGGCGCGGGTTCGCTGGGTGCCTGTTCTGCGGTTGTCTCCGCCTTCGCTGTCGGCGTGTCCGTGCCTATCACCGGCGGCGGCAGGCTCGCTTTCGATACCGTGTCGGCTGGTGGAAGGGGCGCTTCCGCAATCGGAGGGGCCAGCGCGGGAGCCGCAACTGTATGCGACCTGTGGCTACAGCCCATCAAAAGCAGCGGCAGCAGCCAGAGGAAATCCTTGGCTGAAACCCTCATGCAAGCTACCCCTTCGCGATCTCCAGCATCACCGACGGAGGCTGTCGGCGTCCCCGATCCTGTGGCACAAGCGGAATCCGCATCTGGAACTCCGTGCCACGGCCTGTCTCTGATTGTACGCGTATATCGCCGTGGTGCAGTTGCAGTATCCGATAGGTCATCGCCAGCCCGATTCCGCTCCCGTTCTTCTTCGTCGTATAGTACAGATTGAAAATCTTCTCCTGCATCTCGACCGGAATGCCCACCCCCTCATCGCGAATCCGCAGCACTGCCATCTTCTCCTCTTCTGCCAGAAACACATCCAGATTCCCTCCATGCGCCATTGCCTGGGCGCCGTTCTGGATCACATTTAGCAGAGCCTGCTTCATCAGGTCAACATCGATCCGCGCAGTCAGCGCAACCGCCGGCATCTGGTACCGCAAATGCACCTCGCGCCGCGACAGTTCCTCGCCAGTCAGGTTTACAACCTCCGTCACCACCTCGCGCAGGTCCTGTTCCACCAGATGCACCTCCACCGGACGCGAAAAGTCCACCAGCATCTGGACCACTCGGTCCAGCCGGCGAATCTCCGCGTCGATCACCTCCAGATGCCGTCCCGCACCGCTGTCCGCCTCGCCCAGCTTGGTCCGCAACAGCTCCAGATGCACCACGATCGCATTGATCGGGTTCTTCACCTCATGACCCACTCCCGAGGTTAACCGGCCAATTGCCGAAAGTCGCCGCGAAACCTCAAGCTCGCTCTCCAGCGCCTCCACCGACTCCTGATCGTGCAGGGTCAGCAACGCGCCAAAGCCGCGCTCCGAACCTCCGCCTGCAATGAAGTCCAGCGAAACCACCAGCCGTGTCCCTGTCTCCGTCATCACTTCCTGCTGGATCAGTGTCGTGCCATGGTCCCATGCGTGGCGCATCACCTCGCCCAACTTCGTCGTGTGGTCAAATATCTCCTCCGCGTGCCGGCCCAGCAGCGCCTCCTGCGGCTGCTGAAGGAACCGCGTCGCCGCCGTCGATACCAGCACCACACGACCATCTCCCGCAAACAACAGCAGCCCATCCTGCAGGTTCCCCAGCACCTGATTCACATTCTCCTTCAGCGCGGAAAACACATCCTCCACGCTGCGCATCCGCTGGCCAATCTGCTCGATCTTGTGCGTCACCCGCTGCACCGCGTCCGTCTGTTTTCCGGTGCCCGCCTCGCCTGATTGCGTCCAGTAGTCCAGCCGCTGGCTCAACTCCTCCATCGGGCTGAGCGCCAGGTTTCCCAGCAGGAACGCAACCACCAGCGCCGTCCCCAGCGCCAGACCCATCAGCGAAATCGCCGCCGTTATCCACGGCTGATACAGCGCTCGCAACAGGCTCGTGCGCACCCCCACGCGCACACTCACAAACGGCTGACCGTTGCGATCGATCGGCAACACAATGTCAAACACCCGCGGCGGTCCAAACACCGTTCGCAACAAGGTCACCGCGTCGCCGTCGCGCAGCCGTTCGTAGTTCGGTCGCTGTGGCAATGGTTGATCCGCAGCGGTCTCTCCGGTTGTCAACAGCGTCCGCCCCTCGCTGTCTCCAATGCTGATGTCATACACCGTCGGCGAATAGCGGTTCACCGCGTTTACCACCGCAGTCAGCGCCGCGTTGTCGCGCACCGCCGAGGCCGCCAGATTGCGAAGTTGCTCCGGGTCGTTGGGATTGACCACGCGATCCTTCAGCCCGCTTTCAAGCGCCAGTTGCAGCGCATAGCGTATCTGCCGCGCCACCAGGATATTCGTGTCATAGGATTGCTGTACCGCAGCCTTCAGCAACTGGTGAAGATACACCAGCGAAAGCGTCGCTGCGATCAGAAACACCAGACTGGTGATGGCCATTACGAGTTTGGTCTTCAGGCTCATCGGGCTTCCCTAACCTTCGCTCGCGCGCGGGATCGCATACTCTTTCAGCTTGTTATGCAGCGTCTTCAGGCTTACTCCCAAAACCTGCGCCGCGCGGGTCTTGTTATTGGCCGTGGCCTCCAGGGTTTCCAGGATCAGCCGCCGCTCCGCCTCGGCCACCGTAGTGCCAACCGCAAGACTGATCCCATGCTCCGCCGACTCCACGGGCCGCGATGCTACGGGCGACCTTAACTCGCTCGGCAGATGCTCCACCCCGATCACTCCCGTCTCCGGAGCCAGAATCACCGCGCGCTCCATCAGGTTGCGCAGCTCCCGCCCGTTCCCCGGCCAGCTATGCTCCATCAGCATCTGCTGCGCCGCCGCAGTCACGCCAGCCACCCGCCGACCGTGCTTTCGGTTCATCTCCTCAACCATCGCAGACACCATCTGCGGAATATCTTCCCTGTGTTCCCGCAGCGAAGGCATTGCAATATGAAACACATTCAGCCGGTAGTAGAGATCAGACCGCAACTGCCCCGAGGCCACGGCCGCTTCCGGATTGCGATTGGTCGCCGCCAGCACTCTCACATCCACGTCCAGCTCCGTCCGCGCGCCCAGCCGGCGCAGCTTCCGCTCCTCCAGCACGCGCAGCAGCTTGGCCTGCGTTCCCACCGGCATCTCGCCCAGTTCGTCGAGCAGCAGTGTCCCGCCCTCGGCCAGCTCAAAGCAGCCCGCGCGGCGCTCCATCGCTCCGGTAAATGCGCCTTTTTCGTGTCCGAATATCTCGCTCTCCATCAGCGTCTCGGGAATCGCCGCGCAGTTCACCGCTACAAACGGGCGGCTCCGTCGGTCGCTCAGCTCATGCAGCGTCCGCGAAACCAGCTCCTTGCCCGTGCCGCTTTCCCCGGTAATCAACACCGACACATTCGACCGCGCAATTCGTTCCATCAGGCCGAATATCTCCTGCATCCGCGGCGAGCTGCCCACCAACCCGCCCAGCACACCGCTTTGCCGAAGCTGCCGCCGCGTCACCTCGAGTTCCGCTTCCGTCTCCCGCTGCCGAACCGCATTGCCAAGGATGCTCTTCAGCCTGGCCGCATCCACCGGCTTCTCGATAAAGTCGTAAGCGCCCAGCTTCATCGCGTCCACGGCAAGCTCCACGGACCCTTGCGCCGTCAACACCACCACTGCCAGGTTCACGCCCGCGTCTGACAGCCGGCTCAGCAGCTCGATCCCGTCCATGCGCGGCATCTTCAGATCCGTCACCACAATCGCCGGATCCCACGCAATGGCTTTCTCGTACCCTTCGATTCCGTCCTCCGCAGTCTCCGTCCGATAGCCCCAGGCCGAGATCAGCTCCGCCAGCCCCGTCCGCGCGTGCACCTCGTCCTCCACGATGAGAACCTTGATCCCTCCCCGACTGCTTGCCTGCGTGGTCACGTGCCGGTTCCTTTCCTGGCTCTCATTCGCGCGATACTGCGTTCCCAACAGTCTATCGTTCCCGCATACTGTTGGCTGTCGCAAACCCATTGCTTGCGTGCATGAGGCGCGCGGGACGCGTTATTCTACCCCTATGCTCCCCTACGAAATCTCCGTCCTCCAGGCCGCCGAAAAAATCAAAGCGTCAGCCACCGATCCCGTCAACCCGCCAGTCAAACTCATCGACGTGCGCGAGCCGTGGGAAGTGCAGACCGCCAGCGTCACCGGCAGCATTCTCATCCCCATGAACGAGTTTGCCGCCCGTGCCCACCAGGAACTCGACCCGGAAGACCACCTGCTCATCCTCTGCAAGCTCGGCGGCCGCAGCCTCAGCGTCACCAACTGGCTCCGCCAACAGGGCTTTGACAACGCCCAGTCCGTTGCCGGCGGCATCGACGCCTGGTCACGCCAGATCGACCCGTCCATTCCCAGGTATTGATTCCGCCACGGATGACGCGAAGTCAGCAGCCCTGTTTCAGCAGCCCGCTTATCGCCCGAAACTGTAGGTAATCTGCGCCAGCCCGTTGTCGATTCCAGGGTTGTTATAGGCTGTATCGTGATTCGAGATATGGTGGTAGCGATAATCCGCCCGAATAGACTGCGTCCGGCTGCGAAACAGCTCGAACCCGGCGCCAAAATCAAAGACAAAATTGAAATTGCCCGCATCCTGAATCGGAATAGCCTGTGTCGAATACATATATCCGCCGTGCCCAATCAGGTAGGGCTGGAGCTTGTGACGCGGCAGAAAACTCCACTGAAAACCCACCGGCATCATGCCCTCGCCGATCACCCAGCGACGCGTACACGTCACCGTCTGCGTTTCGACATAGGTAACTCCGTTGTAGGTGACCGGCGGAAGTTGAATGGTACTGGGTACACAGGATCCGGTCGGCTCCGTGTCGTAGCTTGAAAATATGTTCGGTGAAGCGGTAATCGAAAAGACATTATGATCCACCGGATCGCTTTCGAGCGCCACCGGCATAATCTCCCCGTTGTACTGCCAGTTCACCACCTTGCCCGCCCAGATTCTCCGCCCATAACTCGCGCCGATATTCAACAGCTTGCGATGCTCCGCGTAGCCCATCAGAATATGGCTCGAGTCATTCGAATAGGCAAAGAAAAAACCGAAGGTATTCTTGCGTGTAAATAACTCCTTTGACGGTTTGGCCTGGCCGTGCACCATCGGCCCAGCCAGCAGAACTCCGACAACCCAGGGCATGAAACAAAATAACTTCAGCAGCAAGTGGGGAAGCCTTGCGATTCGCATCATGGCGCAATCGTACCAGCGCTACTGGCGGCGGACAATGACATTCTCCGATTCAAACGAGTAAACTGACAGTATGGCCGAGATACACCGCAGAAAGTCAGTCACCGTCAAAATTGGTTCTGTTCGCGTGGGTTGGGAAGTCCCCGTTGTCGTCCAGTCCATGACCAACACAGACACGGCAGACATCGCCTCCACTATCGATCAGGTCGAGGCCCTTGCGCTCGCCGGCTCAGAGATCGTTCGCGTCACCGTCAACAACGAAGCCGCCGCCGCCGCCGTCCCCCACATTGTCGAGGGACTCGACAAACGCGGCATCCGCGTTCCCATCGTCGGCGACTTTCACTACAACGGCCATCTGCTCCTCACCAAATTTCCCGCCTGCGCTGAGACCCTCGCCAAGTACCGCATCAACCCCGGCAACGTATCCATCGGGCGCAAGGATGACGACAACTTCCGAACCATGGTCGAGGTCGCCGTCCAACATCAGAAGCCCGTCCGCATCGGCGTCAACTGGGGTTCGCTCGACCAGGCGCTCCTCACACGCATGATGGACCAGAACAGCAAGAGCGCAACCCCGCTGCCCGCTCGCGAAGTGATGATGGAGGCCATGGTCGTTTCCGCGCTCGACAACGCCGCAGCCGCAGAGCGCTACGGACTGCGCCGCGACCAGATCATCCTCTCTGCCAAGGTCAGCGGCGTCCGCGACCTCATCGATGTCTACACCAACCTGGCCGCGCGCTGCGACCACGCGCTCCACCTCGGCCTCACCGAAGCGGGTATGGGATCAAAGGGCGTCGTGGCCTCGGCTGCGGGCCTCGCTCCGCTCCTGCTCTCCGGCATCGGAGACACTATCCGCGTCAGCCTGACGCCCGCTCCCGGCGGCGCCCGCACCGAAGAGGTTCACGTCGCCCAACAGATTCTCCAGTCGCTCGGCATCCGCAGCTTCATGCCCCAGGTCACTAGTTGCCCCGGCTGCGGGCGAACCACCAGCACCTACTTCCAGGAACTGGCCGAGCAGATTCAAAACTACCTGCGTAACTCCATGCCCGAGTGGCGCAAACAATACCCCGGTGTCGAAGAACTCAAGCTGGCCGTCATGGGATGCGTCGTCAACGGCCCCGGCGAATCCAAACACGCCAACCTCGGCATAAGCCTCCCCGGCACCTTCGAGGAGCCAAAGGCCCCGGTCTACGTGGACGGAAAGCTCTACACCACGCTCCGCGGAGACAACATCGTCGCCGAATTCAAACAGATTCTCGACAACTATGTAGTCACCCACTACGGGCAGGGAAGCATGCAGGCAGAGTTGCTTCAGGCGCGCTGATCTCTCAGCGCTGCAACAGCATCTTCGCGCCGATGCCGATCAGCACCACGGCAAAGATGCGACGAAGCATGACCTCCGGAACATACTGCGCGCCCCAACCACCCGCCAGCCCGCCAACCGTAAAGCCCGCCGCCAACAGCAAGCCGATCCGCAGGTCCGCATTCCCCTCGCGATAATAGGCCCAGAACGCCAGAATCCCCACCGGCAGCAACAGCGCGGCCAATGAGGTTCCCTGCGCCTTGCGCTGGTCCATGTGAAAAAACCATATCAGCGCGGGCACCAGAAAAATCCCCCCACCGATGCCGATGATTCCAGAGATGATGCCGACGACTAAGCCGATTGTGAGAACTAACCAGGTCACGCAAACTCTCCTTGAACAAGCCGAACGCAACGCCGAACAGGAAATGAGGAAATATCTTCCGCGCCACGCTCAGGCTATCCTCTCCAGCATACGTTACCGAAGGGTGCATTTTGGTTGCTTTGCCGCCATTCGAAATTCATCGTACATTTGCAATCTCTTGATCGAATTGAACTAACCTTGTAACAGTTCGGCAGTTCCGGGACAGGCGTTCGACAAGGAAAACAGGATTGAGCCAGACCATCTTTGTGCTAGAAGACGACACCGACATCTCCCGTCTGGTGCAGCATCATCTGGAAGCCGCTGGCTTTGCACCCCGCGTCTTTGCCAACCCGGTTAGCCTGATCCCAGAGGCCGAGCGTCAGCTTCCGGCCTTGTTTCTGCTCGACATCATGGTCCCCGGCGGAGACGGACTCGACGTCTGTCGCCGTCTGCGCAATCACTCTGCTCTGGCCTCCGTGCCCATCATCTTTCTCACCGCCCGCGCGGCGGAAAATGACCGCGTTCTGGGCCTTGAAGTCGGTGCCGACGACTACATCACCAAACCCTTTTCCACGCGAGAGCTCATCGCGCGCGTCAAAGCCGTACTCCGCCGTTTCGAGCGCCCCACCACCCCTTCCGTCATTCGGTTTGACGAGATCATCATCGACGCCAACGCCATGCAGCTTCATGTACGCGGCCAGTTGACCACCACCACCGCCACCGAGTTCCGCCTGCTCGATTATCTCGCCCGTCATCCCGGCAGGGTCTTCAGCCGCGACCATCTGCTCGATTCCGTATGGGGCGATGCACGCTTCGTCACGCCCCGCTCCGTCGATGTCTACGTGCGGCGCATCCGTGAGAAAATCGAGCTGGATGCGGAGAATCCCCGCTATCTCAAGACCGTCCGCGGTGCCGGCTATCGCTTCGAAATTCCCCGCGTTATCTGACCGCGCTCGCTCGACTGTCCCTCGAAAGTCCCCGCTGAAGTCCATGCGTAAACTCCATGAACTGCGGTGCCCGGTGAACCACATTGACGCGTAAGGTGTTCTACAAACTTCTCGGACTCTTCGCCTTCCTGCTCGTCTTTCACGCTGCGGTCATCGAGTTTTTTTTCCATCGCATTGTGCTCGACGCGGCAACCCGCCCGAGCCATGTTCTCGGCCAGGAGGCGCTGCTCTCCGGCGTGGCTGCCCTCGTGCTCGCGTTGCTCCTCGCCGCCTGGTTCTCGCTCAGCATCTCGCGTCGCCTCCGGCGCATGGTGGATTTTGCCCACCAGATCGCCGAGGGCCATCTCGCGACCCGCCTCGACGATGGCGTCCACGACGAACTCTCCATCATGGCCACGGCTCTCAACACCACCGCCGCCCGCCTCCAGCAGAGTTTTGAGGAGATCGAAAGCAAGCGCCGCGAACTCGCCGCACTGCTCGATTCCATGCAGGAAGCCGTGGTGGCCATCTCCGCCGATGGCCGCGTCAGTTGGTCCAATGCCATCCTGCGCCGCCTCGCCGGAACCCAGATTCGGGTCGGCGCGTCGCTCGCTCACTCCGTGCGCGACCCCGACGTGCTGGCCTGCGTCGAGGCCGCTCTGCGCGAGCGAAAGGTCCGCTTGGGACGTGCCATTGCTCTTGTTCCTGGGCGTGTCCTTGAAATCAACGCCGCGCCCACTCCGGGCGGCGGAGCCGTGGTCGTCCTCCACGACATCACCGCCGTCGAGGCTGCCGAAAAATCCCGCCGCGACTTCATCGCCAATGTCAGCCACGAACTCCGTACGCCACTGACCTCCATCTCCGGATATGTCGAAACTCTGCTCGAAGACCACAATCCACGCCCCGAAACCACCCGCGAGTTTCTCGCCATCATCCTCAAAAATTCGCAGCGCATGAATCGCCTCACCGAAGACCTCCTCGAACTGGCCAGCATCGAAAGCAAGGATTATCACCTTTCGCCGCAGCCCATCCGCGCCGATGCCCTCCTTGCCGATGCCGTCGAATCACTCGCCGGACTCGTCGTCGATTCCGGCATCGCCCTCGAAATCGGTGCTGCTCCGGCAACAACCGTCCTCGCCGATCCAGACGCCATGACTCAGGTCTTCGGCAATCTCATTGAAAACGCCATCAAGTACGGAAGATCCGGTGGGCGAATTTCTGTCAGCGCAAAAGCTCACCCCCAGGAGATCGAATTTGTCGTTCAGGACTTCGGCCCTGGCATCTCGTCTGAGCATCTCAGCCGCATCTTCGAGCGCTTCTATCGCGTCGACAAGGCGCGCTCCCGCGAGTCTGGCGGCACTGGCCTCGGCCTCGCCATCGTGAAACACATCGTCCTTGCCCACGGCGGGCGCATCTGGGCGGAAAGCGAACTCGGCGCGGGCGCGGCCTTTCATTTCACCCTCCTCGCCGCGACCCCGAATCGCGACTCCGAATCCCTCCAACATGAATTTTCTCCGCCGGAGCCGCACGATTCAAATCCCAGTAACATTGGTGTTTGAAGATAAACAGGGAAGATATTCCCGACAGGAGCACGTGTGAACAAACTTTCCAGATCGATTGCAACGATTACCGTTGCCGGGTTGCTGGCCTTGGCCACCAACTTTGCTGCGGCACAGAATCTGACAGGCGCTGGGTCCACCTTCGATTACCCGGTCTTCGCCAAATGGTTCACCGAATACAGCAATGCCCACCCCGGCGTCCAGATCAACTACCAGTCCATCGGTTCCGGCGGCGGCATCCAGCAGGTCTCCTCGGGCCTGGTGGACTTTGGCGCAAGTGATGGCCCTATGACCGACGAGCAGCTCGCCAAATCCAAGGTCAAGCTCGTGCATATTCCCGTCGTCCTCGGCGCAGTCGTGCCCGTCTTCAACATCCCAGGTGTCAACGACCTCCGCTTCTCCGGCGACGTTCTCGCCGATATTTATCTCGGCAAGATCACCAACTGGAGTGACCCGCGCATTGCCAAAGACAATCCCGGCGTCAGGCTCCCGTCCATGCCCATCAACGTCGTCCACCGCGCCGACGGCAGCGGAACCACCTTCATCTTTGCCGACTATCTATGCAAAGTCAGCAAGGAATGGGCCGCTGGACCAAGCAAGGGAACCGCCATCAACTGGCCCAAAGGCATCGGTGGCAAGGGAAGTGAGGGCGTTACCGGGCTGGTTCGCCAGTTGCCCGGCTCCATCGGCTACGTCGAACTCACCTACGCGCTCGAAAACCATATCTCCTTCGGCCAGGTAAGGAACGCGGCAGGGAACTGGGTGCGCGCGTCCATCTCCGGCGTAACCGAAGCCGCCGCAAGCGTCAAGAATATGCCCGCCGACTTCCGCGTCTCCATCACCAACGCCCCAGGAGCAACCGCTTACCCCATCTCCAGCTTCTCCTGGATGCTGGTCCCCATCAAGGCTCAGGACGCAGCCAAAGGGCGCATCCTCAAGGACTTCCTCAGTTGGATGGTCAACTCTGGCGAGGCCCAGGTCTCCAGCCTCTACTACGCGCCGCTGCCGCAGTCCGTCGGCCAAAAAGTTCTCAAGGTCGTCTACACCCTCCAGTAAACCCTCGGGAGCCCCTGCATAAGTCTGTTGCAGGGGTTCCCGGAGCAAACGCGAGAACGTAGAATCAGGCGCGCAGCGCAGAGGCTGCCGGGCGCTGCTTGGCGACAAAACCCATATCCAGAGAGATGCCGCGTACGCACTGCAACAGGCAGTTGGCAATCGCAGGCAGCTTCTGTGCAGTTACCCGAAACGACGGCCCGGAGACGCTGACCGCCGCTACCGGCTGGCGCTGTGCATCGAGCACCGGGACAGCAATGCAGCGCAATCCCTCTTCCAACTCTTCGTCGTCCACCGCATAGCCGCGGCGTTTGGTCTTTTCGATCTCCGCGCGCAGGGCTTCGGGCGTCGTAACGGTGCGCTTGGTGAAGCGCTCGAAGCGAGTCCGGCGAATGACATCGGCAATCCGCTCCTCGGGCAGAAAAGCCAGAATCGCCTTCCCGACCGAGGTGCAGTGCACGGGGTTGCTCGCGCCCACGCGTGTGATCATGCGCACCGAACGCATCGGTTCAATCTTGTCCAGATAAATGATGTGCGCCTGTTCCAGAATGCACAGGTGCGCGGTTTCATTCGTCTCTTCCACCAGCTTGCGCAGGTGGGGCTG
>JAJZFR010000325.1 GCA_021805265.1 Acidobacteriota bacterium
AGGCCAAGAAAGACGATGAGCGTGGCCGCAGCCATGAGCGGAAGCAGGCCGGGTTCGCGGAAACCGGCAAAGTCAAGATGAAGCGGCTGGCTGTCGAGGAAGGCAGTGAACCAGGGCCAGGCGGGAGTACCGAGAAGACCGAGGGTCATGGCGAAAAAGGCCAGGATGGCGAGCGGGATGGTCATGACGGCGGGCGACTCGTGGGCGGAGGCGTGATTTACGGAGTGTCCGTCATGCGCTGAGTGGCCCGTACCCTGGTCGGAGTTTGCGGAGCCGCGCCAGGTGCCGAGGAAGACGTAGCCGACCTGGCGCATCATGTAAAAGGCGGTGAGCAGAGCGCCCGCGAGCAGCATCCAGAACGGCCCCTGGGAGACGGACCAGTGGCGAGCCGCGCCGACGATGGCGTCCTTGCTCCAGAAACCGGAGAAGGCGATGGGAAAGCCGCTGAGAGCGAGCATTCCGACGGCGTAGGTGGCGAAGGTGAGCGGCATATCGGAGCGCAGGCCGCCCATTTTGCGGATGTCCTGCTCCTCGTGGCAGCCGTGGATGACCGACCCGGCTCCGAGGAAGAGCAGCGCTTTGAAGAAGGCGTGGGTGATGAGGTGGAAGATTCCGACGGCGACGCCGCCAGTGGCGAGGCCAACCATCATGTAGCCAAGCTGAGAGACGGTGGAGTAGGCGAGGATGCGCTTGATGTCGTACTGTGCAAGGGCGACGAGCGCGCCAAAGAGCGCTGTGGCGGCCCCGATCCAGGCGACGACGGTAAGCGAGACAGTGGTGGTTCCGGGGGATGCGCCAGCGCTCATCAGTGGGTAGACGCGGGCGACCAGGTAGACGCCCGCAGCAACCATGGTGGCGGCGTGAATGAGGGCCGAGACCGGCGTAGGCCCCTCCATGGCGTCAGGCAGCCAGACGTGGAGCGGCAACTGGCCGCTTTTGCCCGCGGCTCCAGCGAAGATGAGCAAGCCGATGACGCTGGCGGCGGTGAGACCCCAGGCGGCTTGCTGGCTGAGCAGGACGGTGAGCGCGGCTGGCTCGATGGCTCCCGCGCCGTGGTTATAGAAGAGCAGCGTGCCGGTCTGGGCGAAGAGCCAGACCATGCCGAGGAGGAAGAAGATGTCGCCGACGCGTGTGGTCAGGAAGGCTTTTTTAGCCGCAGCCGCAGCGCTGGGCTTGTGGTACCAGAAGCCGATGAGCAGGTAGGAGGTAAGGCCGACGATCTCCCAGCACATGAAGAGCAGGAGCAGGCTGTTGGCGATGAGCACACCGAGCATGGCTCCGGCGAAGAGCGAAAGGAAGCAGAAGAAGCGTGTGAAGTTCTGGTCGTGGCTCATGTAGCCGGTGGAGTAGATGAAGATGAGCGAGCCGACGAAGGTGACCATGACCAGCATGACGGCGGCCAATGGGTCGAGCACCCAGCCCAGTTGAAGGGTGGTCGAGCCGAGCGAAAGCCAGTTGAAGCTGACGATCTCGCGGGTGGGCGCGCCGGATGCCCAATTGGAAGCGACGTGGGCAAAAGCGGTGACGGCGAGCAGGAACGAGACAGCCAGAGCGCCGATGGCCAGCGTTGCGGCGGCGCGGCGGCGGGGCTGTTTGAGCAGGGCGATGAGGCCCGAGGCGAGCATGGGGATGGCCGGGATGAGCCAGAGGTTGCGGAGTATCCAGGCGGTGGGTCCGGCGGCGGATGCTTCCGCAACCTGCGCGAGGGATGGATTGGTTACGACTTGCATTGCGATCATGCGTCCATCCTGGTTTCGGTTTCGAGCCTTGTGGTCGCGTCCTGCCTGGTCATGATGTCGAGGTCGGTGGTTTTCGCGTGGCGGTGCCAGGCAATGGCGAGGCCCAGGCCGACGGCGGCTTCCGCGGCGGCGACGGCGATTGAAAACAGGGCGAAGAGCATGCCGGTGAGCGCGTCGGGATGTGCGCTGAATCGCCAGAAAGCAACCAGATTGAGGTTGGCGGCGTTGAGCATGAGTTCAATGCCGATGAGCACGAGTATGGCGTTGCGGCGGGTGAGCGCGATGCCGAGGCCAATGGCGAAGAGGATGGCCGCGACCATGAGGTAGCTGCTGAGATTCATTGCGAGCCGCCTTTCACAGCGTCTTTGGCCTCAGGCATGGCAACGATGACCGCGCCGATCAATGCGACGGTGAGCAGGACGGCGACGATCTCGAGCGGCAGAACCATCGGCCCCATGAGTGCCTGGCCGATCTGGCGGACGGTGATCTGGGGTGCCGGGCTGGTCGGGGTTACGAAAGGGGTTTTGAGAATGGCCCAGCCGAGCACGGCGAAGATGGCTGCGGAAACGACGAGGCCAAGCCGCCAGCCGCCGGAGTAGTTGAGGTCAACCGGGGCGCTGGCGTTGCGGGTGAGCAGGATGGCGAAGACGACAAGAATCGCGACCGCGCCGATGTAGACCAGAATCTGAGAGAAGCCGACAAACTGCGCGTCGAGATCGAGATAGAAGAGCGCAAGGCCGGCAAAGGTGACAGTTAGGCTGAGCGCGCAGTGGACGAGATTGCGCAAGAGCGCAGCGGCCAGGCCACCGGCGAGGGTAAGCAGTGCGATCAGCAGGAATGCGGCGAAGTGGATCATGCTGTCACGCTCCGGGGCGGCTGGGCGCATGGGTTAGTCGGCATAGCGATAGCTCCTTGCGCTGAGTTTCTGGTTGCGCATGAGGGCGCGGCCCAGCAGGACGTAGGCGGCTAGCAGCACGACCGCGCAGACCGCCCAGCGGAGAGATTGGGCAGCGAGGCTGGTGCCCCAGGCCTCGCCGAGGAAACGCCATGCGCCCGCGACGACGAGGTTGAGCAGGGTCATGGGGAGCATGAACTTCCAGGCGAAGTTCATGAGCTGGTCCTGACGCAGGCGCGGGAGCGTACCGCGCAGCCAGATGAAGAAACAGATAGCACCGAGCAGCTTGGCGAAGAACCAGGCCCAGGAGGGGATGAATTCCAGGAAGGAAAACGGCGCGCCCCAGCCGCCGAGAAAGAGCGTGATGGCGTAACCGGCGATGGACATCATGCCGAGATATTCGCCCAGGAAGAAGAGGGCAAACTTGAAGCCGGAGTACTCGGTGAAATAGCCGGCGACGAGTTCGGATTCCCCTTCCGGCAGATCAAAGGGTGAGCGGTTGGTCTCGGCCAGGGCGGCGATGACGAAGAGTACAAACCCGGCAAAGCCCCAGGGTGTGAAGACAAACCAGTGCGGCAGAACGCCGCTGAATCCGCTCTGCGCCTGGACGATCCGGACGGTGGAAAGCGAGCCAGTCATCATGATGGCGACGACGGCGGCAAGCAGCAGCGGCACCTCGTAGCTGATCATCTGGGCGACGGCGCGCATGGCCCCGAGGAGCGAGTATTTGTTGCGGCTGGACCAGCCAGCCATGAAGATGG
>JAJZFR010000118.1 GCA_021805265.1 Acidobacteriota bacterium
TACCTGGTGCCATCGGGGGCAACCTTCGATGTATCGGGAGCCACACCGGCGACGGATACGGTCAAGGCTCAGCCTCGCAAGGCACTCGCCATGAAGAAGCACAGCAAGAAAAAGGCGAGCATGTAACCCAGGCAGTCAAGCGGGGGAAATGGATTTCCAAATCTCCCCGCTTCCGAGTCTCACAGAACTACCCCGGGGCTGACCGATTGACCGGTCAGCCCCGGTTTGTTTTGACGGACCGGGTTTGTTTTGGCGAAATTGAATTCCACTGTCGCATTCTGGAGAGTCGTTGACTGTGATCAAGTACTCGGGTCAGTCCTTCGCGGTTCGCTGTATCGTTGCGCTTGCCGGTCTTCTTGTTTTTCTGACTGTCTCTCGCAGCCTCTTCGCGCAGGCGGGGATATGGGCAACTCCGGGGCCGGATGGCGGGGATGCTCGCGCCTTTGCCGCAGTGCCCGGCGATGCTGACCATCTGTATCTGGGCGGGACGGACAGTTGGGTCTACGAATCGCTGGACAGCGGGCGAAACTGGCGTCGTCTGAGTCGCATCGGGGATGAGACTACGGGAGAGAATCAAAGCTTCATCGTGGACAACCTGATCGTAGACAGCGCCAATCCCCAGCGACTCTACGCCGGAGTCTGGCGCGTGGATCAGCCGGACGGCGGCCTGTTTGTGAGCAAGGATGGGGGCAGGAGCTGGCGGCAGGTTCCTGGGCTGAAGGGCCAGTCCATCCGGTCTCTGGTGCAGTCGGCATCGGATCCCCGCACCCTCGTCGCGGGCACACTCGAGGGCGTCTTTCGCAGCATGGATGGTGGTGCTGATTGGCAGCAGATCAGCCCCCCCGGCAGCCGCGAAATTCACGAGGTTGAGTCCCTTGCCGTGGACCCGAAAGACGCCGATGTCATCTACGCAGGTACCTGGCACCTTCCCTGGAAGACCAGCAATGGCGGGAAAACCTGGCACAGTATCAAACATGGCGTGATCGACGACTCCGATGTGTTTTCCATCATCCTGGACCCGATCCACCCTCAAACGGTCTACGCCAGCGCCTGCTCGGGGATATACAAGAGTGAGAACGGCGGGGAGCTTTTTCACAAGGTGCAGGGGATTCCGTCGACCGCGCGCCGAACGCGCGTGCTCGTGCAGGATACGCACAATCGGGCTGTGGTGTATGCAGGCACGACCGAGGGGTTGTATCGTACGCGCGATGCCGGACGGGTCTGGCAGCCGCTCACCGGCCCGGACGTAATCATCAACGACATTTACCTTGATCCGGCGCATCCGGGGCGCATTCTGCTGGCAACCGACCGCGGCGGTGTGCTGGCCAGCGAGGATGGTGGCGCGACCTTTGCCAGCTCGAATGCCGGGTTTTCCGCGCGCAAGGTGGGCGCGCTCCTGGTGGCCGAGCATTCCGCGGGAGAGATACTGGCAGGCATCGTCAATGACAAGTCCTACGGCGGGGTGTTTGCCAGCGAGGATGGCGGCGCGCACTGGCGTCAGTCGGCGCAGGGCCTGGATGGCCGCGACGTGTTTGCCCTGGCTGAGGCGAAGGACGGAACCATTCTGGCAGGCACCAGTCACGGCATCTTCCTCAGGACAGCAGCGGAGACTAGTGGCAGCGCGGAGTGGAAGATGCAGAGCACCATTGTCAATCACGGAACCAGGATCGTGACCATCTCCGTCAATGGACGCCCGGTGAATCGTCTGGAGCCGATCACCTTGCCCGCCCGTGAATTGAGCGCGCATGTATCGGCTCTGGACCTGAGCACGGAGAGCTGGCTCGCCGCTTCTGAGGAGGGACTTTTTACCAGCACGGACCATGGCTCAACCTGGCAGGGGGGAATGGGACTGGGAGCCGAAGCCTACGAATCCGTTGCGGTCGGTGCGGGCTGGATGGTGGCCGCCCGTCGCAATGGAGCCATCTACTCCCGCGATCGAGGTCTTACGTGGGATGCGATGCCGCTGCCATCGCGGATCAAAAATATTCACGCAATCCTCTTCACCCCGCAGGGCGACCTGTGGGTCGGCGCGGGCGATGGAATCTATGTCTCGCGGGACAAGGGAAAAGGCTGGTTCTGGCTCGACAAGGTGCCGGTGCTGTATCTGGATGATCTGAGCCTGGACGCGACTTCTGGCAGGGTTCTGGCCGGATCGAGGCGCGACCAGCGTGTCTTCCTGATCGACCCGGAGACCTTTGGGTACACGACGATGCAGACCGGTTTTCCGCTCTATCGAGTGCGGTCGGCACACGGGCAACTGCTTGCTGCCACGCTTCAGGACGGAGTGATTACGCATCGTGCGCCCTGATTGCCCGATACGTCCGCCCGATGCGTCCACCCGCTGCGTCGATTCGGATGCAATTTTGAGCGTATTGCAGTGGGCGGCGCGGGGTCTGCCGTTCCTCCGGTATCATCAAAGACAGGTGGTGACGAGTATGCAGACAGCGACGGTAGCAGAGCGACGCAGTTTTCAGACGCATGACGCGCGACTCGAGCCGGTAGCCGACAAGGTTCAGTCGGGCGAACGGTTGAGCTTCGATGATGGGCTGGCGTTGTATCGATCAAGCGACGTGCTGGCGGTGGGCTGGCTGGCCAATCTGGTGCGCGAGCGGATGCATGGCGATGTCACCTACTTCAACGTGAATCGACACATCAACCCGACCAATGTCTGCGTGGCGAGTTGTCGTCTGTGCGCGTTCGGGCGCAAGAAGGGCGACCCGGCCGGGTACACGATGGCGCTTGAAGAGGCATGGGAGACGGCTGCGTCGGGATACAGCGAGGCGGTCACGGAGTTCCACATCGTCGGCGGACTTCATCCCGATCTTCCTTTTGAATATTTTCTTGATCTGGTGCGCGGCCTCAAGGAGCGTTTTCCCAGGGTTCACATCAAAGCCTTCACCATGGTGGAGGTGGCTTTTCTGGCGCGGCGCGCCAAGCTGACCATCGCGGAGACGCTCGATCGGATGCGCGAGGCGGGCGTGGACTCGATGCCCGGCGGCGGCGCGGAGATATTTGCTCCTCATGTGCGCAGCGTGATCTGCGATCACAAGATCGACGGCCAGGAGTGGCTGGATACGGCGCGGCTGGCACACACGATGGGCTTTCGCACCAACGCCACCATGCTCTACGGACACATTGAAAGCGATGCTGATCGCGTGGACCACATGATGCGGCTGCGCGCGGTCCAGGACGAGACCGGAGGCTTCCAGACCTTCATTCCGCTGGCCTTTCATCCCGAGCACACGGCGCTCGATCATCTGCCGGTTACGACGGGCCTGACGGATATTCGGCAGATCGCGGTGAGTCGTCTGGTTCTGGATAACTTCGCTCACATCAAGGCATATTGGCAGATGATGACGCCGAAGATCGCCCAGATTGCCCTGCGTTTCGGTG
>JAJZFR010000385.1:0-1447 GCA_021805265.1 Acidobacteriota bacterium
TGGCGGTGGAGCGGATAACCGACTCGATCAAGGTGAGCCAGAAGATCACCAACCGGGAGCAGTACGAGCATATTCTGCGGCTGTTTACGAACCTGGACAACGCGCGGCTGGCGGTGTGGCTGCTGGCGATTGTGTGGTGGATTTACTGGCTTTGGCGGGATGAGCCGGGGGTCGGCATAGTCGCCCAGGAACCGGAGGGAGAGTCGCCGCTGGCTACTCTGGACGGGGAAGCAGAGTTGACGGAGCCGGACAGCAGGGATTAAGAACTGGAAAGACTTCTATAGAGTCGGCCCGTAAATGCTGCGGCTTTGAGTCTTTAAGGGCATCCGATCAACATGGAACGTGAGGATGCACGCAAGTTGAGTTCGGCAGCGCTGCATGAGCGGCGGCGGCAGGCCTGCACGTAGCGGTCGCAGCTTGACTGCGGAGCAGGAAGAGCATATCCAGCGTCTGATCCAGGACCATCGTCCTGAGCAGTTGAAGATGGACTTTGCCTTGTGGACACGCGCCGCCGTCATGCTTTTGATCGAACGCGAGTGCTCGATCAAACTGCATCTGCGCAGCGTTGGAAAGTATCTCAAGCGCTGGGGATTCACGCCGCAAAAGCCCATCCGCCGCGCCTATGAGCAGTCGCCTGCGGCAGTCCAGAAGTAGCTCGATGAAACCTACCCGGAGATCAAGCAGCGCGCCAGGGAAGAAGACGCCGATATCCACTGGGGAGACGAGACCGCAGTGGTCAATACCGACGTGCGTGGCCGCGGCTATGCACCCAAAGGCCAAACCCCTGTGGCCTATCTCGTGGGCGGTACCAGGCAGAAGTTGTCCATGATTTCGACCGTCACCAACCAGGGCAAGACAAGCTGGATGATCATCGACGGCAACTTCAACCACCTGCGGCTGATCGAGTTCTTCGAGGCTTTGATCCAGCAGGCGGGACGCAAAGTCTTCCTCGTTCTCGATAACCTCGGCGTGCATCCCTCGAAGCCGGTCAGGCAGTGGTTGAGCGAGCATGCTCAAACGATCGAAGTCTTACCTGCCAGGTTACTCGCCGGAACTCAATCCCGACGAACGGCTCAATGGAGACTTGAAACACGCCATCGAGACGCGTGTCCCTTTCAGAACAAAAGATAAGTTGCGCTCCGCCGCAACCGAACACATGACCTCAATCGAAAACAATTCTGACAGAGTCAAAGCCTTCTTCAATGACCCCAGAATCGCATATGCCGCCTGACAGTATCTTCCGGCCGGATCAATAATTTGCCGAATAATTTACGCCGCTGAGGTTCTTTCCATTGCTTAAGCTCTCCTTGGCTGTGTGCGAACTCGTTCATGTGAAACCCTTGTTTCACTCCAGCCTCATCAAGAGCCGCCTGCCAAGTCTTCTCGAACTGCTCCCATTTACACGACTCTGCCACCAATCCTCCCATCCCGCAAAAGCGAGAGTTTG
>JAJZFR010000385.1:1547-3386 GCA_021805265.1 Acidobacteriota bacterium
AACTCGTTCATGTGAAACCCTTGTTTCACTCCAGCCTCATCAAGAGCCGCCTGCCAAGTCTTCTCGAACTGCTCCCATTTACACGACTCTGCCACCAATCCTCCCATCCCGCAAAAGCGAGAGTTTGGATTTTTTGAGTGTCCAGATTCATCCATGTACGCGGTCAGCATAAACAGATAGCGCTTCCTGCTAAAGTAAGGGTGAGCGCATGCAGGGATTTTCTCCAGATATTTTCAGTCTTGATCTTTCGGGTCGGGTAGCACTGGTCACTGGCGGCTCGCGCGGTATCGGCGCGGCGACGGTGCGGCTGTTTCAAGCGGCTGGTGCGCGGGTGGTATTCAGCTTTCGTCAGGCAGCCGAGCAGGCAGCCAATCTGGTGGCCGAGTGCGGCGGTTCGGATTGTTGCACGGCCCTGCGCCAGGAGCTGCGGACTCCCGACGACGGCCGAGCGCTGGTCGAGGCTGCGGCGGCGGTCTACGGGCGGCTGGATTGCCTGGTGGTGAACCACGGCATCTGGCCGCCGCACGATGCGCCGATCAGCGGGATGGGCGACGGGCAGTGGCGCGAGACTCTGGGGGTCAATCTGGACTCGGTCTTTGGTCTTGTACAGGGCGCGGTGCGGCAGTTTGAAATTCAGCCAGCAGGAAGTGGCGCACGTGGACATATCGTGCTCATCAGCTCGACCGCAGGGCAGCGCGGCGAGGCCTTCCACGCCGACTATGCGGTGACCAAGGGCGCGCTGATCAGCCTTACAAAAAGCCTGTCGAGCGAGCTGGCACCGCGCGGGATTCGCGTGAACTGCGTGGCTCCCGGCTGGGTGGCGACGGAGATGTCCGCCGCCGCGCTCGACGACCCCGAGCGCGGCCCGCAGATTGCCCGAGCGATTCCAGTTGGGCGAGCCGGAACTGCGCTTGAAATCGCCGGCCCGGTCGTGTTTCTCTGTACGCCCTACGCCGGGTTTATCTCCGGCGAGGTGCTGAACGTGAACGGCGGGGCGGTTTTGGCAGGTTAGCCGCCTGGGTGTTCTGGCTCGCTGACGACTTTTTTTCAAGGAGACGGAATCCATGCTTCGGCGCTTCCCTTGCCTGCTGATTACGGCGATGCTGCTGGGAATGCCGGCTTCACACGCGCAGCCCCTGCACACATCGCCGATCAAGGCATCGCTGATACAGCCATCGCTGATCCAGGCATCGCCCGCGCCGAGTGGCGACGACGCGACGGCAACGAATGCGGCGCAGGCGCGAGCGCTGCTGAACCAGATGGTCAAGGCGCTCGGGGGCAACCTGTGGCTGGACATGCCGAACTACGAGTTGTGGGGCACAACCTCTACCTTTTTTCAGGGCAAGCCGACGGGGGTGACCACAGCGTTCTGGTACTTTCACCAGGCACCGAATCTGGATCGCTTCGAGTACTCGAAGCATCGCGACGTGGTGCAGATTTATACCGTCAACGACGGCTGGGAGATTCTCTATCGCGGCATGAAGCCGCTGCCGAAAGACCAGGTCGAGGACTACCTGCGCCGCCGCGCCCACTCGATTGAAACCGTCATGCACGCCTGGCTGCCCGACCCCAGGACCATACTCACCTACGATGGACAGCAGCTTGCCGAGCGTCATCTGGCCGACCAGGTCACGCTGCTCTCGGCGAACAACGACGCGGTCACGCTGCAACTGGACGCCGAAACCCACCTGCCGCTCCGACGCATTTTCAAATGGCGCAATCCCATCTACAAGGACTACGACGAAGACATCGAGGAGTATGACAACTATCGCGTAGTCGATGGGATCGAAACGCCCTACAGCATCACGCGCTTTCGCAACGGCGACATGGTGCATGAGC
>JAJZFR010000154.1 GCA_021805265.1 Acidobacteriota bacterium
GCGGCCTGGTAAATCCACTGAGCGGGGGTGACGCCCTCGGGGCTGCGCAAGGCGATGGAGTTATTGAGGACGGCGGGGGAGGGATTAGCCTGCATTGGTAGCCTCGATTCTTTGGACGTGAACGAGCGGGGAAGGATGCACGGTGTAACAGGATATTGTTCTGTTTTGTCCGTTTGTACTTGTTATCGGCGCTTTCGATTCGATCCTGAGGTTTTCCGTCGGAGTAACGTCCAGCGGGTGTCTTCGGATTGGTTGGTCGAGAGAGTGGAATGCAGACTCAGGATGAAGCGGAAAGCGGTGTAAAATCCGCGGAGTGACGATGGAATCGAAGGACGAACACCGAATTGGGACGGACGCGACGGAGCCAGACGGAATTGGCCCGGATGATCAGGATGCGCCGCATGGCGAGCGGAATCTGCTGGCATTGGCCGGGGCGGCCGTGATCGTGGTGATGATTGGCATGGTTATGACTGTGCTGCTGGTGGTGGGGCGCGACCGATCCCACAGAGACGGATCAACCTCAAACGCCTATGCCACTCAGCTCCACCTGAGCAAGCTGGCGATGAGCGAGTCGTCGAATCTGGCTGGCGGCAAGGTGACGTACCTGGACGGGGAAGTGAGCAATCTGGGCGACCGGACGGTGACCGGGGTGACGGTGCGGGTGGAATTTCGCAATGCGGCCCACGAGGTGGCGCAGAACGAGACGATGGCGCTCAGCCTGATACGCATGAGGGAGCCTTACATCGATACGGAGCCAGTTTCGGCGTCCCCGCTGAAGCCGGGCGAGCGGCGGGATTTCCGGTTGATCTTCGACCGGGTTTCGGCGGACTGGGACGGAGCCTACCCCGAGGTTGTGGTGCTTGGCGCGGCGACGCGGTAAAAGCTGCGCTGGAAGTTCCTTTCTGATCGTGTAAAAAATACAGACAGCGGAAAATCTACGTTGTCTTGTGGGCGATTTTCGAGCGCCGCTGCATCCTTTCGGCCTGACCGGATTCATTTTATCTCATTGAAAAATATGTAGGTTGCTGGACCGTCAAGCGACTTGGTCGGGTTTGGCATGGTCCTTGCAATGAGTTGGGCAAGCAGGTGCGACCTGCTTCCCTCCCGGTACGCGGAGGCGAAAAGGAGAATGGACATGATCGACATCGGAAATGTACGCAAATTTCTTCCGAGCCAGATTGCTTTGGTTGCACTGGCTGCCACGTTGAGTCTTACGGCACAGGCACAGCAGCCGGATGCGACTGCAAACACGGTAACAACTACGTCGCAGAATTCGGCACAGAATACTCCGCCCTTGAAGGATCTGAGCAAGCCAGCGCGGGAGGGTTTCTGGGGTCGCGTGAATCCGTTTGCGCGCAAGAAGTGGGTTCGTCATCAACTGGAGCCGGTCGAGGGCCAGGTGAATGAGCTGAACGAAGTAAACGCGAAGAATTCGCAGGACATCAAGGACGTGGACCAGCGTTCGCAGGCTGGCATCCACAGGGCGCAGAGCGCAGCCGACGCGGCCAGTCAGACGGCGACCGCTGCGGGCCAGCAGGCCGAGCAGGCGAATGGCATCGCAGGCCAGGCGACCAGCAAGTTGAATCAATTGACCGGCACCATCAACGGTCTCGATCAGTACACCCAGAAGGAGACGACGACGATTGCCTTCCGCCCTGGGCAGATAACTCTCTCTGACGACGAGAAAAAGGAGCTGGACAACATCGCAGCCAATCTCAAGGGCAAGCAGGGCTTTGTGCTCGAGATGACGGCGTACGCGCCGGGCTCTGGCAGCATGGGCATCCTGAACTCGCGGCGTCTGAACGAGGTTGTGGAACGGTACCTGGTAACTCAAGACGACATTCCCGTCTATCGCATGCATGCCGTTGCACTGGGCAACGCGGCTGAGCAGACCGCTTCGGGCACAACCGACGCGGCAGTCAGCAGCAAGCCCGTGCGGGTTACGCGGCATGTAGAAGTGCGGTTGATGGAAAACACATTGGCGGCCACGGATGGAACGACTCCCCGGTAATTCCATTTGCGAGAAGCGGAGCTGACATAAACCGCAGACCTTCCCCCGAGGCTGACTGCTCCGTAACTCCGGCACAGGCCGTATGGCCGCCAAGCAAGCTCTCGCAACACGAGAGAACCAAGGCAACTTGGCCCCCGAGAAACTCGGGGGCCGTTTTTTTTGCTACGCGTGAGAGCCATCCGTATCGGTACACTGGGAATGCATGTTGAACGACGATAGCTCAATTCTTGTTACCGGTGGAGCGGGGTTCATTGGCTCTCACTTTGTGCTGGACTGGTTTACCTCGATGGGAACGCCGCTGGTGAACCTGGACAAGCTGACCTATGCGGGGAATCTGCGCAACCTGGAGGCGGTCGCCGGGCGACCAGGATACACGTTCGTGCGCGGAGATATTCGCGACCGCGACCTGGTAGGCCGGCTGCTGGTCGAGCACAAGCCGCGCGCCATTGTGCATCTGGCGGCAGAGAGCCACGTGGATCGCTCGCTGGTGGGGCCGGGCGAGTTTCTGGATACGAACGTTCACGGCACGTTTGTGATGCTGGAGGCTGCTCGCGGCTACTGGCAGGGGCTGGATGAGGCGGATCGCGCGCGGTTCCGCTTTCTCCATGTTTCGACCGACGAGGTCTTCGGCTCGCTCAAGCCGGGCGACGCGCCGTTCGAGGAGACCTTTGCGTTTCGCCCGAACAGCCCGTATGCGGCGTCCAAGGCGGCCAGCGACCTGATCGTCCGCGCTTGGCACAAAAGCTACGGCCTGCCGACGATTGTGACCAACTGCTCGAATAACTACGGCCCGTTGCAGTTTCCAGAGAAGCTGTTGCCGCTGGTGCTGGACAAGGCGATCCACGGTGAGCCGCTGCCGATCTACGGCGACGGGCTACAGGTGAGGGACTGGCTCTATGTGGGCGACCACGCGACGGCGTTGCGCGTGGCGCTCGAGCGCGGCCAGCCGGGCCAGACGTATAACATCGGCGGCTGGAACGAGCAGACCAATCTGGATACGGTGACGATGCTGTGTGCGCTGCTGGATGAGTTTCTGCCCGAGTCGCCCCATCGCCCGCACGCGAAGCTGATGAAGTCGGTAACAGACCGGCCCGGCCACGACCGCCGCTACGCGATCAACGCGACGAAGGCGGAGCGCGAGCTGGGCTGGCGCCCGGCGGAGACCTTCGCTACCGGGCTGCGCAAGACCGTGCGCTGGTATCTGGACAACCAGGCCTGGGTCGAGGAAGTGACCTCCGGCGCGTATCGCGCGTGGATGGAGACGAATTACGCCGGGCGGTAGGGGATTTTCTCAGTGAGAATCGGTTTTCGCGGCTTGTACCCACATTTCGCGGATGAGGCGCCAGTCGCCCTGGGTGTCTCGGCGTAGAAC
>JAJZFR010000267.1 GCA_021805265.1 Acidobacteriota bacterium
TGCCGCGTTGCAGATAGATGCCCGCAAGCTGCGTCTGCTGAGCGATGGGTGGCTGCTTGCCTGCCTGGCTTTGCAGGCGCACCGTCCGCTCGAGCAGGCTTTGCGCGATTTCAAGCTGATTGGCCTGTTGGTAGATGGAAGCCAGCATGGATAGAAATCCAGGGTCGGCCAGCGCTGAATCGTAGATCGTGGGCGGCATCCGCTCCACCAGATGGATCGCCGCCGGGTCCTGGCCCATCTGATGGTCCGCCGACACCAGTCCCATCCAGGCGGAGAGGTTCGCTGGGTCCTGGTTGAGAAGCTGAGAATAAAGCGCCGCTGCCTGCTGGTAATGCCTGGTCGAGACCAATATGCCGGCGTACTGCAATTGCGTTCCGGTTCTCAGCGCCGGGTCGCCCGCCGGGCTGGGAAGCGCCAGCGCGCGGGTCAGAGCGCTCTGGGCCTCGGCGTCATGTCCCTGAGCCTGGTAGACGTTGGCCAGGGTTTGCAGGAAGCCGGGATCGTGATCGAGCGCCGTCCGCACCGTCGCCGGAAAACGATTCATCAATGCCAGTGCCGCATTCGTCTGGTTCGACTGCGCGTCGGCCAGAAACAGCCCCCGCCAGGCATCGGTCGAGCGCGGCTGGAGCTTGAGCAGCGTCTGATAGGTGCTGGCGGCGGCGGGAAACTTCTGCTCCTTCAGGTACAGGCCCGCCAGACCATTCAACGCCTCAGGGCTTTTCTGGCGCATCCCCAGAGCGGCCTGGTATTTCTGCTGTGCCAGGTCGAGCTCATTGGCCTTCACCGCGTCGGAAGCCTCGCCCATGGTGTACCAGAATCGAGAGGTCGCCAAAGCACTCGCCACGGAGCTGTTCTTGTAGCCGTTTTCCTCCGCCTGAGTCAGATAACTCACCGCGCCGCCGAAATTGCTCTGCTGCATGCGCAGAAAGCCCATGCCGACCGCCGCGCGAGGGTTCTTGGGATTCTGCTCCAGCAGCGCCTGAAAACGAGCCTGCGCTTCCTCCCTCCGATGCCCGTTCAACGCCGCAAACGCAGCCCGCTCGGCGGGTGTCCGGGCGATCCCGGAGTTCATCTCGGCCAGCTTGGCTTCGTTCTGTTTCAGCTTGGCTGCCAGCTCTGAGTCCTGCGGATGTTCCTTCAGATAGCCGCGCAGCTCTTCCGCCGACGAGGGATTGGCCGAGTCCCAGATCAGCGCCTGACGCAGCGCTGCACCCGCATCGTCGTCCTTCTGGTGCTCGCGCAGAATACGGATCCCCTCGGCCCGCGTCCTCGCGTCGTAGGTCAGCATCCGCCCCAGCTCGGCGGCATAGCGCGGATCCCCGGGGTTGCGATCCGACATCGCGCGCATCCCCGCGATAGCCGCATCGTGACCGTTCGGCGTGGCATACAGTGTGTCGTAATAGGCCAGTGCAATGTCCCCATCCGGCGGATGGTCGTCATAGTACTCGCGGTAAATCTTCATCGCCGCTTCCGCGTTGCCCGACTTGGCCAATGTCCCCGCCAGCGCCAGCCGTTCATTGCGCGCCCGGTCGCTCGTCAGTCCCTGAATCTTGTTGATGTTCGGGTCATTCGGATTCTTCTTGCGCAACGCCTCGATGGCCGCTTCCGAACCCTTGGTGTTCCCACTCAATTGAAACGAGCGCGCCATGCCTTCGAGAGCCTGCGCGTTGTTCGGGTCCGAGAGCAGTATCTGCTGCCACACCTGCGCCGCCAGGTCCGGGCGGCCTCGCTCTTCGAGTGCCTGCGCCTTCTGCACCAGTATCTTTTCCGTGTCGCTGACCTTCTGGGCGTACACCCTCACAGGCGCGCAGCCCAGCAGCAGGGCGGCCACACACACGGCGAGTCCCAGATTGTTACCGGCCTTTAACCGTGCGTCCATGACACTATCAATTCCCCAACGCTGGCCCCACCGCTACCGAAGCTGTACTGCCTGGCCATCCAGCCACTCCCGAACAGGATCAGATTCTGATCGTAGTAGGTTGGAACCTTCCCGTAAAGGCCCGTTTTTTCACCCAGTTGCGATTTCACCCGCTCCGTCTGCCGCGCCACCTCCGCCGGGTCCGGAATACTCGCCAGAAATGGCAGCACCGCCGCCGAAAATCCCACCGGCCCGTCCGTGGCCAGCGGCACTCCCTGGTTGCTCACCTTCTCCGGTGGCGCGCCGTGCTGGGTCAAATACTGGCTCATCCCGCTCAGCGCATGCATCATCCGACGCTTGGCGGGCAGTTCGTCGCTCAGCATCCCGGTCCAAAGATAAACCCGGATTGCATCGTAGCTGCCCAATGCGCCCTGCTCCTTCACCGCATTCGAAAGGGATGGCTTGAAGCCCGTCTCCGGCGTATAGCTCACCCAATCCATCGCGAAACCGCCCGGCGAACTGCGCTCGATCAGTTCAGGGGTCTTGATGGCGATCCCGATCCACGGCCCCGCCGGGTCCACTTTCGCCAGCCTTTCCAACAGAAATACCGGCGTGTAACAGGGGTTCAGTATCCAGGAGTTCTTCAGGTGAAAGCCATTGGCCGCGGGCAGCAGCACGGGGCCAAACCCAGGCAGCACCGCCGTCTCCCGCCGGGCGATCTGGCCCAGCAGCCTCAGGCCCAGGCCCGAGTACCGGCTATCCTTCCACAACCGTCCCGCTTCGATCAGGTCATAGGCAATCCAAAGGTCAGAGTCGGCTGCCGAATTCGGATCGAGCGCGCCCCACGTGCCGTCCTTGCGTTTGCCCCATTCCCAGGCGGGCAGGTGTTCCCCCAGATCGCCTCCGGCAAGGTTCTTCTCCGTCCATGCCAGAACGGTTTCAAAGTGCGCTTCGTCGTTGTTCACCAGGGCGAAAAACAGCGCGTAGCTCTGGCCCTCCGAGGTGGTTCGGTCGTCTCCCTGCGGGTCGATCACACGACCGTCGCTTGAAAGAAATTGCGCCGTATAGGCATGCCACAGGTGTGCTGGATCGGCGTCGCTCTGGCCCAGGGCATTGCTCGCCACCAGCCAGCCAGCCAGCGCCACTCCCACACCTGCCCTCTTCATCCATCGAATCCATTCCACGCGGAAGCCCAACGTCAATCCTCCATCTGCAGGCGTTTCCGCGCGTGTTCGCGCAGCCAGATGCGGGTCCACACTGCCAGCAGAAAAGCCACGCACATCACCAGCACCGAGGCCAGCCAGGGAACATCGATAAACCACAACGTCATCCGCGTCCACCACGGCAGCATCCCCACGTGGTAATAGTTGCCGCCGATACGGAACGACTCGAACTCTGTCCCGTGCAGCACCGCGACCGTGCCGCTCAGGTCGCTGGCCTGCTGCACCTTGAGCAGCGTCCCCATGAACGCTTCGTAGGTCCCTGGATCCTTGATGTTGATCACCACGATCGTTCG
>JAJZFR010000293.1 GCA_021805265.1 Acidobacteriota bacterium
GCCCCGGCAACCTGGGGCGGGAAGAATCGCGCGGCGACCGACGACATGACGACAAAGGCGGTGAGGTTGTGGAAGTTGGGGACGTCGGCGCGGAGAGCGAAGCCGGGAATTTTGGAGCTTTTCCAGTCGATGGGGAAGGTGATGGGCGTGTTGCCGAGGACGCTGAAGTCGAAGGCGTTGTGGGTGTATTTCCAGATGTAGTCGCCGCTGAGGACGAAGTTCTTGCCGAATGCCTGTTGCAGGCCGGCGTGAAATTCATTGCGGAAGCCGGGCTGGAGGGTTCCGGCGACGCCGGGTGAGCAGAGCAGCAGGGGCGAGAGCACGGCGTTACTGCACCCCTGGCTGGAGAGGACGAGATTTTCGTTGAAGGGGGATTCGAGAGTGCGGGCGTAGGAAACGCGGAGCACGGTGCTGGTGGGTTTGATCTTGTAGGATGCGCCGAGGCGCGGCTCGGCCTGGCTGGCGTCGGCGAGTCCGTTATAGATGTCGCCGCGGATGCCGAGGTTGAAGAGCCAGTTTCCGACGGTGATCTGGTCCTCGAGGTAGAGGGCAATCTCTTTCACGTCCGTATGACCGTTGAAGCTGTAGAGACCGCCGCCACGGGTAAGGTCGTATGGTCCAAGAACCGGCAGGTAGTTGGGATTGGGAAAGTTGGAGCCGCAGTTGGCTGGGCTGGAGTAGCCCGCGACGGGGTTGCCGTTTGCGTCCACGCAGGGCGCGTTGTAGAGCGCGTTGACCACGCCGAGCGTGTCGTTTTCCTGGAGGAAGGTCTGTGCGTAGTTGCCGCCGATTTTGATCAGGTTGATGCCGCGGGTGTAGGTGAGGTCTGTGTGCGCGCCGGCGTTGGTGAGCGACCGCGCCTGGCCGATGGAGGAGGTTTGCAGGTTGGGCGCGCTTTTGTCGGCCAGCGGATTGTTGCTGGGGTAGTAGTTGTAGGCGTCGCGGCGGATGTATGGACCGAAGTTGAAGACGGCGAAGTTGTTGAGGATGCGTGTGTAGCTGGGAGCAATGTCGAAGGTATTGATCTGGGAGCGCTGATCGGTGTTGCCGATGTCTCCGATCACGGGCGCGGAAGTGCCGCCGTCGGTGAGGATGTTCAGGACATTGAGATTGTCGTAGGCGTTGGGGGTCTGGAACCAGGAGCGGCTGTAGTTGAAGTTGAGATGGACGGTATCTTTGGGGTTGAGCGTACGGTCCACGCGGTCAAAGAAGTTCTCCTCGTTGCCTTTGTCGTGGAAGACGGCGAATTCGGGCTGGTCGAGGAATCGACCCGTGTTGAGGCCGTCGAATTCGACGAAGTTGCCCCAGTTTGCGCCGCCGTAGCTGAGGTCAATGGCGCTGGTGGCAGAGCCGAAGGTGCCATAGGAGCTGGTGAGGCTGCCAGTGGGGGTGGTGACTCCCTGGCCTGAGCGCGTGGTGACCTCGATGACCAGGCTGGTCTTGCCGCCGTATTCGGCGGGTGGCGCGCCATCGATGACCTCCATCGACTGGACGGAGTTGGAGGGGATCTGGTTGGAAAAGACTTTGCTTTGCTGGTCGGTGATGGGCTGGCCATCGATGGAAAAGGAGTTGGAGGCGTGGTCTCCGAGACCGTGAAAGAGACCGTTCGAGTCGGCAGCGACGCCGGGCGACGATAAGGTGACCAGCGAACTGAGCGAGGAGGACTGGCTTTCGAGGGGCAGTTTGTCGATGAGTTTGCGATCAACGTCGGTGTGGAAGTTGGAGTCGGTTTCGAGCAGGTCGCTGGCGGTGACCTGAACGGTGGTTGCGCCGGCACCGATCTTGAGATTGTCGGTGAGGTTGAAGGCTACGGTGGAACGCACGTCCACGTCGCGGGTGGATGGGTCAAAGCCCGGAGCGGTGATGACCAGGTGGTAGGGGTTGAAAGGGAGATTGGTGAATTTGTAGGAGCCATTGCTGTCGGTCACTGTGCTGCGCGAGAATCCGCTGACAGGGTTTTCAATGGAGATCTGGGCCCCGGCGATGACGGCGCCGCTGCCGTCCATGACGGTGCCGTTGATGGTGCCGGAGCTGTTGGCTGACTGCGCCGGAAAAAGCGGTGAGGGGGCGAAGACTATCGCCGACGAGAAAAGATAAAGAAGGGAGCGGAAAAAGAGTCCGCGAAAGCCTAACATGCGGAAAAACCTCCAGGGGGAGCACTTCGTGGATGCCCGCGAGAAGCTACGGCAGACGGACTCCCTGAATCTCAGGGTTGCGGGAAGAAGTTGGGCAGGAATTGACTGCGCGTTCGGGAGTTATTTCGAGCGCGGCGGAGGTCTGTTGTACAGGGTGAAGTGCCAGAGGAGGGTAGTGCGCCGGAGAGCGATCGAAGGGATCGGGGCGATGCGTCGGGCGAGGAGAAGGGCGCAGGCAAGAGCCGCCACCGGTGCGGCCGAGTGAAGAACGACGCAGAGAGGGCATTGATCGGGGTTCGAGCCGAGGGGATGAACGTGGGCAACCTGAACCAGGACGATCAGCGCCAGCAGAAAAATGGCGCAGCAAACGGCAATTCTGACAGCCGGAGGGCTGTCGGAAAGAGCGCGTCGCATTGGGATTCTGCTGATGTGCATGGTAATCGGGAGTTTGGACGGCAAACAAGCGCCAATATCAGGATACACAGTGTAGACGCAAACGGCGTGGATTTGGACGCGAAACGGGGTTGCGAGCCGGATCCGTTGCGGGCAGGAGTGATTTTCGAGGTGGATTCGTCTAAGCTGATAGCCGGTTGAGTAGCAGGGTCTGATTGGGCGGTCGATGGAAGGGGATGGGTGGTGCATTTGAAGGAAGTGCAGGGGAAAGCGAATTGGGGGTTGATGCTGGCATTGTGCGTGTCGGTGTGCGCGCAGGGATCGGTGCTGGCTCAGACGAGCGCGCCCGCTCCGGATGAGCCGAGCGCGCCGCTGGCTGCGCCAGCCGCTGCGGGGAATGGCCCGCGGACGATGATTCAGAGCGAGGTTCCCGCGCCGACAAAACCGGAAGCGGAGCGCCGGCAATTGCAGGTCTCCACAGCGCCCAAGCCGAGACTCGTGAATCGGCGGCTGATTTTGAAGGATGGCAGCTACCAGGTGGCGCGGGAGTATCAGGTTGTGGGGAGTCGCGTGCGTTATCTGTCTGCCGAGCGCGGCGACTGGGAAGAGTTGCCGACGGAGCTGGTGGACTGGACGGCGACGCGCAGGTGGGAGCAGCAACAGGTTGATCCGAAGGAGGAGAACGGGCTTGGCGATGCCGCTTCCCCGGCGATGAAGGAGGCTGCGGAGCTGGATCGCGAAGAGGCCCGCCAGCGCGCCGCAGTGGAGCAACAGATGCCGGAGGTTGCGCCAGGGCTGCGGCTGCCGGATCGCGACGGCGTGTTTGCACTGGACCGGTTTCAGG
>JAJZFR010000230.1 GCA_021805265.1 Acidobacteriota bacterium
GCTCATCACCGAGGGCGACGCGGTTCCGGGCGCGATCCCCGTCATTGCTGGAGGTAAAAAGCCTGCATATTTCCACAATAGGTCAAACCGTACCGGAAAAACGATTACTATTAGCGCATCCGGTGCGAGTGCAGGATATGTTGCATTTTTTAATGAACCGATTTTCGCCTCCGACTGCACGACAATTAGTGAATCGGAGGACTATTCAATTGAGTTTGTTTACTTCCAACTCCAGTGGAAGCAATCGACGATTTACAAAGCACAGACCGGGGGGGCTCAGCCGCATGTTCATGCGGCCGACATTAGTCCTATCGAAGTCATCTGGCCGGCGCTCGCAGAACAGACCGTCATTGCCTCCATCTTGTCGGACATGGATGCCGAGATCTCAGTGCTCGAAGCCCGACGCGATAAGAACCACGCGCTCAAGCAAGGGATGATGCAGGAGCTGCTGGCCGGGAGAATACGGCTGGTATGAAGGAGTCTCAGCACACCGAATGGAAGGAATCCTGGCGCGACGAGCATCTGCGCTGGGTGTGCGGATTCGCCAATGCCAAAGGCGGCCTGCTGGTTATTGGACGTAATGATAAGGGATGCGTGGTGGGGATACCCGACGCCGCGCGGCTTCTCGAGGAGTTGCCGAACAAGGTCCGCGACCTTCTCGGCATCGTGGTTGAGGTCAACCTGCGCAGCGAGGGCGATCGGGAATATCTCGAGATCATCACGCCGGCCTACCCATCGCCGATCAGCTATCGCGGCCACTACTACCAGCGCAGCGGCAGCACGCTCCAGGAGTTAAGGGGCGCCGCGCTGGATCGCTTCCTGCTGCGCAAACAAGGTCGCACCTGGGACGGCGTGCCGGTGCCGGGTTTGACGGTCAAGGATCTCTCGGCGGCTGCAATCCGGCGCTTTCGTACGCTCGCCCGCAAGAGCGGGCGGGTCGAACCCGGGAGTCTCAGCGCGTCGGTTGCGAGCCTCGTCGACAAGCTGCGGCTCCGGGAGGGGGCGCGTCTGAAAAGAGCCGCACTGCTGTTGTTCCACAAAGATCCAGAGCACTTCGTGAGCGGCGCGTTTGTGAAGATCGGCTTCTTTCGCAGCGAGTCCGATCTGGCGTATCACGATGAGGTCCACGGAGACCTCTTCACCCAGGTCGCGGCCACGATCGAGCGACTGCAGACCAAGTATCTGAAGGCCGCCATCCGCTACGAGGGAATCCAGCGGATCGAGTGGTTCCCGGTGCCCGAGGCGGCATTGCGCGAGGCGGTCCTCAACGCCCTGGTTCATCGCGACTACGCGGTCGCCGCACCCGTACAGATTCGGGTGTATGAGGATCGCCTGCGCATCTGGAATCCTGCGGTGCTGCCCGACGGGTGGGCAGTTGAGGACCTGCTGCGCGAGCACGCATCACTCCCGTACAACCCGAATATCGCCAACGCCTTCTTCCGGGCCGGTGAAATCGAGGCGTGGGGGCGTGGCATCCAGCGCATCTTCCAGGCCTGCCGCGAAGCCAAGACCCCGGAGCCCGAGATTCAGCTGAACGGGCACGATCTTTGGCTGCAGTTCGCCTTTGCGCCGAGCTACCTTCGCGCCGTGAGTCCGAAAGGCGACGGTGCACCGGTCCCCGAGCTGGTCGGAAAAGCTTCGGTGAAAGCTTCGGTGAAAACTTCGGTGAAAACCACCGATGCTCTGCTGGAGCTGTTGCGCCAAAACCCCCAAATGACCCTGGCCGACGTGGCTGCGCAGGTGGGACGCACCGTCCGGGCCGTCGAGATGGCCAGTGCCAAGCTGGTCAAAGCGGGTCGATTGAGATTCGTCGGGCCGCAGAAGGGCGGCCACTGGGAAGTCCTGCCATGAACCGCTCGCCGCGCTCTGAACGCACGACCCAGAACCGGGTCGTCGCGCTGTTCACCGATAGAAGCCAGCCCGATGGGCTTGGCTACCGGTACCTCGGGGACTGGCACACCCGCGAGCACAATCGTGCCATCGAAACCTCGCTTCTGCGTGAGAACCTCGCCGCGCGGGGCTATTCCCCAGCGCACATCGCAGCAGCACTGCAGAAACTCGAGACCGCCGCCGACCCGACCGGCATCACGCCCTACCAGGCGAACCTGCGGACCTATCGGCTCCTGCGCTATGGGATCCCGGTGCAGGTCGCCGCAGGCCGGCCGCACGAGACGGTGCACCTCATCGATTGGAGCCATCCGGAGAAGAACGACTTCGCGCTCGCACAGGAAGTGACGATCAAAGGTGGCCTCAAGCGGCGTCCGGACATCGTGCTCTACGTGAACGGTCTGGCTGTCGTGGTGATCGAGCTCAAGCGCAGCTCCATCGAGATTGGCGATGGTGTCCGGCAGCTGATCAGCAATCAGGAGGAGATCTTCAACCCGGGTTTCTTCAGCACCGTGCAGCTGGTGCTTGCGGGGAACGACTCGCAGGGACTGCGCTATGGCACGACCGGGACCCCGGAGCAGTTCTTCGTCCAGTGGAAGGACGAGGTGCCGGACAGCACGCCGACCGTCGCCGGGGCACTCCTCGATCGGCCGCTCGCGCAGCTGTGCACCAAGACCCGGCTGCTCGATCTGATGCGCAATTTCATGATCTTCGATGCCGGCCAGAAAAAGGTGCCCCGGCCTCACCAGTACTTCGCCGTCAAGGCCGCCCAGGTGCGCATCGCTCGACACGAAGGCGGGGTCATCTGGCACACCCAGGGCAGCGGTAAGAGCATCCTGATGGTGCTGATCGCCAAGTGGCTGCTCGAGCACGACCCGGAAGCGCGCCTGCTGATCGTCACCGACCGGGACGAGCTCGACAAGCAGATCGAGGGGGTGATGAGGAACGCGGGCGTCATCGGCGAGGAGTCGGCCTCGCCCCGCATCACGTCACGGGCTGAGTTCGTGGATAAACTTCGAAATCCCGCCCCGCGCCTGCTGTGTGCGCTCATCCACAAGTTTGACGCGAGCGATCTCAAAGGCGACCCACCGCCGCTTTCCGGCCGCTTCTATGTGTTCGTGGACGAATGCCACCGCACCCAGGGCGGGGACATGAACCGGCAGATGAAGCGCTGGCTCGAGAGCGCCATCTTCATCGGCTTCACCGGCACGCCGCTCTTGCGCCGCGATAAGAAGATGACCCGCGATGTGTTCGGCACGTACATCCACACATACAAATTCCACGAAGGAGTTGCCGACGGTGTCATTCTCGACCTGAAGTACGAGGCTCGGGATGTCCCGCAGCGGCTCACCTCGCAGGCTGCGATCGATGCCTGGTTCGAGACCAAGACCCGGGGGCTGAACAATTTTCAGAAGGCGGAGATCCGCCGCAGCTGGGCCACGCTCGAGAAGCTGATGAGTGCCGCCGAGCGTAA
>JAJZFR010000140.1 GCA_021805265.1 Acidobacteriota bacterium
GACACCCGCATCCTGCCCTGGGCGCAGGTGGGCGGCGGCCTGCTGTGGACCAACCACAAATTTCCCATCGTGATTGGCAGCACCAGCGTCATCAACTTCACCCCGCAGCTTGGTGCTGGCCTCAGCAGCTACGTGCGCCAGCATCAGAGCGTCGATCTCGCCCTGAAGGTCGTCCACATCTCCAGCGCGGGCCTCGGCGACTACAACCCCGGCATCCCCTACACCCTTCAGTTCTCCGCAGGCTATTCCTGGTGGAAGTAGTCGGCGCAGGAGATGGCTTCCACTCGAACAATCTCCAGCGTCCATATCTCCATCCAGAACAGGGCCATCCAGACCCTCATTCAGACGAAAGGATCACTCCGTTGCTCCCATTCGCGATTCGTCACCCATCGACATATGTCCTCTTGCTTGGTGCATATTTATTCGCGTTTCCCGGTGCCTTCCGCGAAACAGCGAATGCGCAAAACCTGCCGCATCCGGTTGTCACCCTCCCCAACTGGCAGTACGGCTTCTTCGCCGCAGGCGGCTACGCGCCGAGCTATCAGATATCCAATTCCTATGCATCCTACGGCGGGTCAATCGACACATTTACGGCAAACGTCAAGCTCGATTTCTGGAATGCAGGATTTGCCGGCGGGCGCATGCTCTCTGGAGTGCATGGTCCCGGCCCGTTGCGTGGACGCGCGGAAGCCATGCTGGAAATCATGCCCTTCTGGCTGGCGAGATACCCAAAACAAAATTTGGTTTTCACGCAAACGCAGCAAAACGGCACCGCAACACAACCCGGCTTCGGTCCTGTTGACATGCACGGCGCTTCCGTCACGCCGTTTCTCATCCGCTGGAACTTTCAGCGCCATCCCGACACCCGTATCCTGCCCTGGGCGCAGCTTGGCTGGGGCTTTCTCTGGACCAACCATAAATTTCCAACCGCAGTCCTTGGCAGCACCAGCGGCATCAACTTTACCCCGCAGCTTGGTGCTGGCCTCAGCACCTACGTGCGCAAGCGTCAGAGCCTCGATCTCGCCGTGAAGGTCGCCCACATCTACAGCGTGAGCCTGGGCGACAACGATCCCGGCGTTACCAGCCTTCAGTTCTCCGCTGGCTACTCCTGGTGGAAGTAGTTCATCGGAGAATTCAGCGCACCGGCTGGAGGCCGCTCAGCGCGAGCTGGCGCTGCATCTCCGGGCTGAGCAGGAAGTCGAGCAGGCGCTGGGCATTTTGCCGCCGGGGAGATTTTGCCAGCACGACTGCCCCCTGCGTGATGGGCGGATAAAGATCGCGGGGAAGGACGAAATAACTGCCCGCCGAGCGGAGCGCCGGGGTGAGCGCTGCGGTGAGCGAGATAAGCCCCGCGTCGGCGTTGCCGGTCTCGGCGAACTGGGCAGCCTGAGCGATGTTTTCCGCAGTGACCATTCTTGGCTTGAGGGCTTCGAGCAGGCCCAGGCTGGTGAGCGCGGCGAGGGCGGCGCGTCCATACGGCGCGCGGTCGGGGTTGGCAATGGCCAGACGCCTGAGCGCCGGGTCGCGGAGGGTGTCGAGCTTCGGCACAGGCCAGCGAGAGTCGTGGCGGGTGAAAAGCACAAGAGTGCCGCGCGCGTAAGGGATGGGCGCTGCGGAGACGGCCAGGCCCGCAGCGACGATGCGCTGCGGGTAGCTGAGGTCGGCCGAGAGAAAGAGATCGAAGGGCGCGCCGTTGAGCATCTGCATGGTGAGCGCGGCGGAGGACTGGTAGGATGCCTCGGCGTGGATGCCAGTCTGTCGTTCGAACCGCTCGAGCAGAGGCGGCAGAACCGGCCCCAGATCGGCGGCTGCTGCGATGCGCAGGGTTGGCTGTCCCGGCTGCTGGGCGTGGGCGAATCGCAGCGCGCCGAGGCCCAGAAAACTCAGTACCGCGACCATGGCGGCGGTACCGCAGGAACGCATTCGATTGAGCATGATTCCCCTCGGCGTAGAGTTGCTTCGTCGGCAAACTGGCGATCAATGGCGAGATGGATGCGGGTCAGTTATGCCGCTATGCCGCAAAAATTCACGTGTGCTGGTAGGCTAACACTTGATGAACGACAATCTGCATCAGTTACGCTGTTTTGGTTGTGGGTCGCGAATACGCGGGGATCAGGCTGGTCCGAACTTCCGCTGCACCGCGTGTGGAGACCTGTTCGAGGTGGAGTATCCGGGCTGGAGCCAGTTGGGGGGAACCGACCGCCCGAATGCTGGCGCGTTGAAATGGCTGTGGCGCGAGCGGCGCCTTTCGCAGGAGCTGCTGGATCACTCCGGAGTCTGGCGTTTTCGCGAGCTGCTGCCTATTCTGGACAGCTTCGGCAACGCGGTTTCGCTGCGGGAAGGGAATACCCCGCTTTACCACCTGCCGCGCGTGGCAAAGTCTCTGGGGCTGGACGAGGTCTATGCCAAGCACCAGGGAATGAATCCGACCGGCTCGTTCAAAGATACCGGAATGACGACGGCTCTGAGCGTAGCCAAAGAGCGCGGCTTCGAGTGGGTGGCCTGCGCCTCGACGGGAAACACCTCGGCGGCAATGGCGGCCTATGCGGCGCGCGCCGGAATGAAGTCGCTGGTGCTGATCCCGCAGGGCAAGATCGCCTGGGGCAAGCTGGCTCAGGCCATGGATTATGGCGCGGTAACCTGCCAGTTGGATACCGATTTTGACGGCTGCGTACGGGTTTTGACCACGATCGTCGAGGAAGCGCCAATCTACCTTCTGAATTCTGTGAATCCATACCGGCTGGAGGGCCAGAAGACGCCCGCGCTCGAGATGGCCGAGGCCATGGACTGGAGCGTACCGGATCACATCCTGGTGCCGGGCGGCAACCTGGCCAACAGCTCGGCGCTGGGCAAAGGCTTTCGCGAGATGAAGGCGCTGGGGCTGATCTCGCGACTGCCGAAGATTACCGTGGTTCAGGCCGAGGGCGCGAATCCGCTGGTGCGCAGCTTCCGGGCAAACGGCGCGACCGCGCTCGAGCCGGTCGAGGCGCAGACGCGGGCGACGGCCATCCGCATCGGCAACCCGGCAAGCTGGCGCAAGGCGGCGCAGGTCATTGCCGAGACCGGCGGCTGGTGTCTGGACGTGACCGAGGCGGAGATCGCCGTAGCCAAAGCGGAGCTGGGTCGCGAAGGCATCGGCTCCGAGCCGGCCTCGGCCGTGACCCTGGCCGGGCTGAAGAAGCTGGTGGCCGATGGGCGCGTGACCGCCTCGGAGCGGGTGGTCCTGATCCTGACCGGCCACACACTCAAGGACGCCGACTACACCATCGATTTTCATCGCGGAACGCTGTTGACCGAGGCGGAAGCCGCTCCGGTCGAGGCCGCGATGGCTCCGCTGCGGCGGAATGCCGTGGCCGT
>JAJZFR010000146.1 GCA_021805265.1 Acidobacteriota bacterium
CTTTCGATTTTTCCGCCTTTGTTTTTTTCCGTTTTTGACTTTCCCGGTTTCGATTCCGAGGTTTGCGGTTTTGACAGGGGAAACATGAATTGCACTTTCTGCGATTTTTCCTAACGAAAAAAGTTTCCTCGCCGTAAATCTAAAGAGGACGGGGGAATCGTTCTCTTGAGTGCAGGAGTCCATGTTTATGTTGAAGACGCTGGCGGTTTCGGGACAAAAATGTGAGGGCTGTCGGGACGGGGTTGCGCCGCCGTTTCCGATCAGCATGGCCTTTCAACCCATTGTGGACGTGGAAGCGGGCGCGGTTTACGCCTACGAGGCACTGGTTCGCGGGGTGAACCGGGAACCAGCGGGGCAGATCCTGGCGCAGGTGAACAACGACAACCGCTATGCGTTTGACCAGAGTTGCCGGGTGAAGGCGATCGAGCTGGCGTCGCGGCTGGGGCTTGTGGAGACGGGCGCGAAGCTGTCGATCAACTTCATGCCAGGCGCGGTGTACAGCCCGGCGGCGTGCATACAACTGACGCTGCGGACAGCGGCAGCGCTGAGCTTTCCGACGCGTCGGCTGATCTTCGAGATTACCGAGGCGGAAGAGGTGGTGGATCGGAAACATATTCTGAACATTGTCGAGGAGTATCGGCGGCAGGGCTTTGAGGTGGCGCTGGACGATCTTGGATCGGGTTATTCGGGGCTGAACCTGCTGGCGGACCTGACACCGAATCTGGTGAAGCTGGATATGGACCTGATTCGCGATCTGGATGAGCGTCCGGCGGCTGCGAAGATCGTGCGGAAGATGGTCGAGTTGTGCGATGGTCTGGGCGTTGCAGTGGTTGCCGAGGGAGTCGAAACGGTGGCCGAGTATTGCGTGCTGCGGCGAGCCGGAGTGCGGCTGATGCAGGGATACCTGCTTGCGAAGCCCGCGTTCGAGGCGCTGCCCGGGTTTACTCTGCCCGTGGTTTGATGCTGCCGGGCTGCTTCGGGCCGCGCAGTTCGGCGTCCCGGATATGGAGTCGATGACATCGAAGTGATCTGGTGCCTGTAACTGGCTGGGTTCCCGTGGGAGTTTCGCGCGGGATAGCGCGCGGCGGCAGGCTATATTGAAGTCTGGCGATTCTCACGATCTGGCTCGGTCGTGACGACGAATAGTCCAACAACTCGAACGACGCTGTGGGATGAGGCTGCATTGGCCGAGGCATCCGCAGCGCAACCGCGCGGCACACGCGGCGCATGGCGCGCCCCAACCGGCAGCGCGGCCCGTCGTGCGCCCGCCCAACCCCAGCAGCAGGCGCGCCTGCCTGGGCTGGACGAGGCGCGCTCCACGGCAGATGGATTCGACGAGGAAGCCGAGGAAGAAGCGCAGCCAGAGGAGCGGCGGCGCACGCCGCGCAAGCGAGCGACTCCGCGCACACCCACCTACACTCCGTCCTACGAGACGGCGGCAATCTCCGGCGGTCGCTGGTGGTGGCCGCGGAGCCGTGCCGGCCGGGTGGTGCTTGCCGTCGGAATCCTGCTGGCAGGCGGGTTTGTGACCGCAACGGGCATCGTGGTGCATCAATTTCTGTTGCGCAACAACCACTTCCGGATCGCGGGCAGCGCGAATGTGGAGTCGGCGGGGCTGACGCAGGTGAATCGCGAGGAGCTGCTGTCGGTTTTTGGCCAGGACATCGGGCGGAATATCTTCTTTGTTCCTCTGGGGGAACGGAGGCGCGAACTGGAAGCGATCCCGTGGGTGCGGCAGGCGACGGTGATGCGTGTGTTGCCGGACCGGATTCTGGTGAAGGTGGTGGAGCGGACGCCGATCGCGTTTGTACGCACGGGCGACCAGGTGGAGCTGGCGGATGCGGAGGGAGTTCTGCTGCCCATGTCGGCGGCGCGGATGGCGCGTCATCACTACTCGTTTCCGGTGCTGACGGGCCTGGATGCCAATCCCGCAGGCGGGCGCGACGCGGGATCGCGCAGGGAACGGATGGCGTTGTATGAGCGGTTTGTGACGGCGCTCGACAGCTATCAGGCGCATGCTTCGGAGCAGGTTTCGGAGATGGATGTTTCCGATGTCGAGGATCTTCGTGCGACGCTGCCCTCTGGCGGGTCGGATGTGTTGGCGCACTTTGGGGCGGACCAGTTTCTGCCTCGATACCAGATGTATCAGTCGCATATTGCGGAGTGGCGAGCGCGTTATCCGAGGCTGATCGGGGTGGACCTTCGATTTGCGGGCGAGGTTCCGCTGGAGATGGCGCCGGCCGAGCCGGCAGCGAAGCCCGCAGCTACAGCATTAGCGGGAGCAAAGCCGGTCTCCGCGTCAGTCCCCGCGACCAGGCTGCCCGCGAAGCCGACGGCGAAGAGCCTCACGAAGCCTACAACGAGTGTCCCGAGGACAGGGGCACGAGTTTCAGGCGGAGTGAAATCGGGGGTGCGCGGGCATCGCGCAAGGGTGATTTCCGCGGCGCGAGGCCGTCATGCGTCGCCGCACGGGGCGCAGAGGGCTGTGCCGACGAGCGCGGAAGGGGCGAAGACTCGGCGGCTGGAGCGAGCCGGGAGCGGGACAAAATCAGCGGAGGGCGGGGCGCAATGAGCCAGCGACAAAGCAATCTGATCGTGGTACTGGACGCGGGAAGCGCGTGGACGCGGGTGTTGGCGGCGGATCTGAACGAGGGCGCGCTGCGCTATCGGGGGCACGCGGTGGTCGAGTCAGCGGGGATGCGGAAGAGCCTGATCGCGGAGCTTGGCCCGGCGGCGCGCGGGATCAAGGCGGCGTGCGATCAGGTGGAGCGCGCGGTGCGGGTGAATGTGGATGAGTGTGTGGTGGGTGTTGGCGGTCCGCATGTAGGCTGCGTGAATACGACGGCGACGATGAATTTTGGAACGCGGATGCGCGAGATTGGCAACGAGGATGTAGGGGTGGTGATCGAGCGGGCGCGGAGTGTTCCGATGCCTGCGGATCGGGAGATTCTGCACCTGCTGACGCGACAGTTTGTGCTGGATCATCAGCCTGGAATTCACGATCCGGTGGGTATGGTGGGGAATCGGCTGGAGGCTGATCTGCATGTATCGACGTGCTCGGGAAGCGCGATGCAGAGCCTGGTTACGTGCGCCAATCGCGCGGGCCTCGAGGTGACGGACACCGTGTTTGAAGCGATAGCGGCGGCCGAGGCAACGCTGACTGCCGATGAGCGGGAGCTTGGCGTCTGTGTTCTGGATATAGGCGCGCACTCGACGGAGGTGGTGGTGTTCTTCGAGGGGGCGGTGGCGCATACGGCGAGCATTCCGTTTGGCGGGAAGCACTTTACCAACGATCTCGCGGTGATGCTGGAGCTGCCGATTGCCGTAGCCGAGCAGGTGAAGCTGAAGTACGGGCATACGGTGGTGACGGCGATTCCTCAGATCGACGAGATCGAGATTCGCGCGCCGCGTCTGGTCCAGGTGAGACATCGGCGGATAGCGGAGATTCTGGAGCCGCGCGCGTGGGAGCTGATGGAGGCGGTGCGCGACAGCCTGCGCGATGGCGGGGTGCTGGAAGCGCTGGGCGCGGGATGTGTGGTGACGGGCGGCGGCGCGATGTTGCCGGGGCTGCTGGAGGTTGGCGAAAGCATTCTGCATGTGCGCGCGCGGATGGGTCATCCGGTGCAGTTTTCGCGCATGCCGCATGAACTGGCGCATCCATCGTTTACGACGTTGATCGGATTGATGCTTTACTCCCATCGCAAGCGGATGACGCGCGGGATGGAAAACCAGGGCCTTCGCTCGAAGCTGCGGGCAATCTTCGCAGCCAGCGCATAGGGAAGCTCGGATCAAGTTCTTATCGCTTCCTTCAGGGGCTGGAGCCGGATGGATTCTGCAACAGTTATGTACGGGCTTGAAGCCCGTACCCTTCAGAAACAAGGCTTGTGCAGAGATTTCCCAGGGAAGTCTTTGTATGATCGGGTCAGAGCGTGTTTCCTGTATGGCAAAGCGGCTCCGGTCGATTTTCTTAGACCCGCTTTGATTGCGGGTCTCATCCGAGCGGTTTCCTGCTTTTCCGGGTTTATGAAACACGCTCCAGCGAAGTCTGGGAGAAGATATGAACGAGCGCGTTGGTGAAGGGGCACATTCGGAGGCGGAATCGATGGTCGGTGCGGGCGAGCATGAGGGGAGATCGGAGATGCGGATTCAGTTTCATGATGAGGTTCAGCGCGGGGCGCGGATCAAGGTGATCGGTGTGGGCGGTGGCGGCGGAAATGCGGTGAACCGGATGATCGCCGCGCGTCTGGAGGGGGTCGAGTTCATTACGGCGAACACGGACGTGCAGGCGCTGAAGCTGTCGCAGGCAAGCGTGAAGTTGCAGTTGGGAGTCCGTCTGACGGCGGGCCTCGGGGCGGGCGCGAATCCTGATATTGGCCGGCGGGCGGCGCTCGAAGACTCGGACAAGATCATCGAAGCGCTGGAGGGCGCGGACATGGTTTTTGTGACGGCGGGCCTGGGCGGCGGCACCGGCACGGGCGCGGCACCGGTGATTGCGTCGCTGGCCAGCGAGATGGGAATTCTGACGGTTGCCGTGGTGACGCGGCCCTTTGCCTTTGAAGGCAAGCGGCGCTTGCAGCAGGCCGAGCGCGGGATGGCCGAGTTGCTGGAAAGCGTGGACACGATGATTGTGATCCCGAATGAAAAGCTGCTCGCGGTGGCCAAGGATGCGGGTTTTTTTGAGAGCTTCCGCATCGCCGACGACGTGTTGCGACAGGGAGTGCAGGGCATCTCGGACATCATCACGATTCCGGGCATCATCAATCGCGACTTTGCCGACGTGAAGACGACGATGGCGGGGATGGGCTATGCGGTGATGGGCACGGCGGTGCGCACGGGCGCGAATCGGGCGATCGAAGCGGCGCAGGCGGCGATGGCCTCGCCGATGCTGGAGGATGGGGCAATCGACGGGGCGCGGGGAATCCTGATCAACATTACGGGTTCGAGCACGCTCAAGCTCTCGGAGGTGAACGAGGCTTCGACGCTGATCCAGACCGCAGCGCATGAGGACGCGAACATCATCTTTGGCGCGGTGCTGGATGAGGCGATGGGCGAGGAGGTGAAGATCACGGTGATAGCGACGGGGTTCCGGGAGCAGATGCCGGAGCGTCGGGCGCGGATGCTGGAGGTTGCGGCGACGCCGGTGATCTCGGTGCCGGTGGTTGCTCCGGAGCAGTGGATGCAGGAGCCGGAGCGCGCGCCGCTGCGCTTCATGAGCGAAGAGTCGGAGGGGAACGACGAGGCTGCGCGCGAGGAAGGATTGGAGCCGGAATCCGGGCCGGAACTGCGCGCGGCGGCGACTGGCGAGAGCGGGGATTTCATTTTTCCTTCGATGCTGGCTGATTCAGGGCAATGGGGCGAGCCAGCCACTCTGCGCGGGCCGGAGATGCTGCGCGGGCCGGGGCCGATTGCGATGGGGGCGGGGACGATGGAGCGGGGTGGGATGGAGCGGGGTGGGGCGATTTTTGAAATGACCTCACCGGTCCAGGTCTCGGAGGCAGTCGCGACGGCTGTGATCGAGTCTGAGTTCGAGGCCGAGTTTGAGGCCGAGTTCGAGGCTGAGTTCGAGGCTGAGCAGCCGATCCATCTGGTCGAGAACCAGTCTGCCCCGCGTTTTGCCGAGTTGCGAGAAGGCGCGCGAGAGGCTCGGGTTTGGGAGATGGACGAGCGGACGATGCGGGAAGAGCCGCGTCCGGTGGTCGAAACCTACACGGAAGCCGCGTTCCACGGGGATGAATCGGATCTGGATGTTCCGGCGGTGTTGCGTCGCGGCCCTTTCCAGAACTGAACTGGAATGGAACGGAAGTGAAAAAGCCCCCCGCAGAATTGCACTGTCGGCCTTGCTTTTACTGGTATGGTGTGTTCAGGATGCCGGGCCTTCTGTGAGAGAGCCTCGGAACGGGTGACTGGTAAGGGGATGTCTTCGGGGAACGGGTGGTTGGGCGGCTATCGGTAGATTTGGGTCGTCGGTTGCTCGGTCGATTCGTCCCTCAAATTGTTTCTCAAAGTACGGTTTCGCGACGCAGGAAGGGAAAAATCGAGGGTATCGATGCCGAAGAAGACGCTGGTTTCCAGTTCGCTGCTCATTGCCTTTGTATTCACGTGTCTGGCCTTGAATCTCTCGGCGAATGTTCCGGCCAATTCGCAGTCGGGCAGCGCGCATCCGGCGACGAAGAGCAAAAGCCACGTGGTTGCGACGCACCATCACAGAAGGCACAGGGCAGGCGTGGCCGCGAGCGCGAAAACTACCGCGAAAACTACCTCGACAACTACCGCGAAAACTACCGCAAAAGCGGCCTCGAAAACTACCCCGAAAACGGCCACGGCATCGGGGGCGCAAACGGGCGGCAAATCGATGGCTCACGGCAGCGTTGCACATGATGCGCACAGTACGCAAAGCCTGATGCACAAGCGTCGTCACGTCTACTACGAGCGGTTCACTGCGCCTTCGTTTGTGGATGCGCAGGGAGTGGGCGATGTGACGGCGGGCGAAGACCCGATGGTTCGCGCGGCGGCCATCGCAGCGCTGGGCAACATACACGGTACGGCGGTGGTGATCGACTCCTCGAACGGACGGATCCTGGCGATGGTGAACCAGCCGATCGCGCTTGCGCCGGGCGCCGAGCCGTGTTCGACGATCAAGCTGACGGTGGGCATGGCGGCGCTCTCGGAAGGACTGATCACGCGGGATACCCAGGTGAATCTGGGCGGCTTCCGCATGAACCTGACCGAAGCTCTGGCGCACTCGAACAATCTTTACTTCGAGGAGGTAGGCCGGGAGCTTGGTTTTGATCGGGTTCGCCACTACGCGCGGCAGTTCGGGCTGGGCGAGCTGGCGGGCTACCACATTGCGGGCGAGCAGTTGGGCACGTATCCGGACCACGAGCTGCCGAGCGCAGAGGGCGGGGTGGGGCGGATGTGCAGTTTTGGCCAGGGGGTATCGCTGACGCCGCTGCAACTGGGAGCGTATGTGGCGGCGATTGCCAACGGCGGGACGCTCTACTATTTGCAGCATCCGACGACGCCGGAAGAGGTGGCCGGCTTCCAGCCGCGGATCAAGCGGACGCTGGAAATTGCGCGATACATTCCCGACATGCAGGACGGGATGGCGGGAGCGGTCGAGTATGGCACGGCGCGCTCGCTGCGGGTGAATTTTCATGAGCTGCCGGTCTTTGGCAAGACGGGCACGTGCTCGGACAAGGGGACGCGTTTTGGCTGGTTCGCTTCGTATTCGGATTCGCCGCGGGGCAGCCTGGTGACGGTCTTCTTTCTGGAGGGCGGTCGTCCGGTTTTCGGTCCCAGGGCGGCGGAGTTGACTGGGCTTTTCTATCGCAATCTGTGGGACAGCAAGTATTTTTCCGAGCCGGGAACGACCGGACCGGTGCAGGCGGGGAACGTGACCCCGGCCAGCGTCGCGACACAGCGGACGGCGCAGTAGCCGGATTCCAGCCTGTCTGGACTCGTCGCCTGGGCTTGAGCGAGGTTTCTGAACCGTCGCTCGCGCATTCGCATCGTATAGACAACTGCCCTTATGCTTATAGCTGAAGACGGGTCCGGATGCGGGTGTCAATAGAATGGCTCTTCCGACGGGAATTTTAATTACTTACGGGTATTTGCTGATCTTCGGCTGGGTGCTGCTGGAGCAGGCCGGGTTTCCGCTGCCCGCGACGCCGGTGCTGCTGGCCGCCGGAGCGCTTTCGGTTACCGAGCATATTCGCTTTTCGGAGGCGCTGCTGGCTGGCGTTGCCGCCTGCCTGCTGGCCGACGTGACCTGGTTCTTTCTGGGCAAGCGTTATGGGCACTACCTGCTGCGCCTGCTGTGCCGGTTTTCGCTGGAGGCGACGACCTGCGTCCGTCGTACCCATGAGTCCTTTGGGCGGCGCGGGGCGTATACGCTGCTGTTTGCCAAGTTTGTGCCGGGGCTTTCGATTGTTGCGCCGCCGGTGGCCGGGCAGACGGGAATGCGTTTCCGGCGATTCCTGGTTTTTGACGCGATAGGGGCCACGATCTGGGTGGGTTCGCTGCTGCTTGGCGGACGGCTGTTCGGCGATCTGCTGATGCGCGACCCGAGCGCGCTGAACCTGATCGGGCGCTTCGCGGGTGGCTTGCTGCTGGCGGGAATTGTGTTGTTCTTTGCTTCGCGGCTGTATCGCCGCGAGTCGCTGCTCAGGCGGCTGCGCACGGCGCGGCTGGAGCCGGTGGCGCTGAAGGGCATGATGGATCGCGGCGAGGCGGTTTACATCGTTGACCTGCGGCATCCGCTGGAGCTGGTGCCGGACCCGTTTACGCTGCCCGGCGCGCTGCATTTTTCGCCGGAGGAGCTATCGCTGCGCAGTGGGGAGATTCCGCACGATCGCGATGTGGTGCTCTATTGCACGTGTCCGAGCGAGGCCACGGCGGCAAAGACCGCGATGACGCTGCACAAGCTGGGGATCGATCGGGCGCGTCCGCTGCGCGGCGGCTACGACGAGTGGAAGCGGCTGGGGTATCCGGTGCAGCAGATCGAGCTGGCGGCCGCCGCGATTCGCTGATTGCGGCGCGGCTTTGCCGGGCTTCGCAGTCGGATCATGCTCGGCAGCTTCGCCAGGGTCAGCAAGTTCGCCAGGCCGGGCAGCTTCGCCAGGCCGGGCAAGCTCGCCGGGGCGGGCAGGCCGATACACTGGAAGCGGTGGTGTCTGGGTTGCGCCGCCGGGAGGACGCGGTGGCTTATCAGGACCTGAGACAGTGGATTGCGACGCTGGAAAAAGCGGGCGAACTGAAGCGTATTCAGGAGCCGGTTTCGCCGCGGCTCGAGATCACCGAGATTACGGATCGGGTGTCGAAGGCGGCGAGCGGGGTGCGCGGGATTCGCGCGGCGAAGGGCTACGCGGCGGGCGGTCCTGCGCTCCTGTTCGAGAATATCGTTGGCCATCCGGGGCATCGCGTTTTCATCAACCAGTTTGGCTCGGAGCGGCGCATGGCGCTGTCGCTCGAGGTGGAGCGGCTGGACGAGATTGCCGAGCGCATTCAGGGGTTGATGAACCTGAAAGCTCCCGAAGGCATGCTGGACAAGCTGAAGATGCTGCCGCAGTTGGGCGCGCTGGCGAGCGCGTTTCCAAAAACGGTTTCGGCGCGGGATGCGGCCTGCAAGCAGGTGATTCTGCGGGAGAATTTCAACCTGCTGGATTTTCCGATTCTGACCTGCTGGCCGCACGACGGGGGGCCGTTCATCACGCTGCCGTGTGTGCATACGCGGGACCCGAAGACTGGCAAACGCAATATCGGCATGTATCGGATGCAGGTGTATGACGGGCAGACGACGGGCATGCACTGGCAGCGGCAGAAGGTGGCCGCAGAGCACTATCGCGAGGCGCTGCGGATGGCCGCGGCGGCGCAAGCTCCCGGCGACGCAAAGGCTGCGCGGGTGGCCGCAATGGCGGAGACGATGGGCGGGGCTTATGCAATGGGCGCGGGTATGGGCGGGGCGCTGGGCGGGCTGCCGCAGGTGAGCTTTGGCAACCTGAAAGGCTCGCGGCTCGAGGTTGCGGTCGCCATTGGAACCGATCCTGCTACGACGTTTTCGGCCATCGTTCCCGCGCCGCCGGAGATCGAGGAGTTTCTGATTGCGGGGTTTCTGCGCGGCAAGCCGGTCGAGATCGTGCGGTGCGAGACGGTCGATCTCGAGGTTCCGGCGCGGGCGGAGATTGTGCTCGAGGGCTACGTCGAGCTGGGCGAGCTGCGCACGGAAGGCCCGTTCGGCGACCACACCGGTTTCTACACCATGCAGGATGAGTACCCGGTCTTTCACCTGACCTGCATCACGCATCGGAAAGACCCGATCTATGCCGCAACCATTGTGGGCAAGCCGCCGATGGAAGACGCATGGATGGGCAAGGCGGTCGAGCGCATCTTCCTGCCGATGATGCGGATGACGATTCCGGAGATGGTGGATGTTTGCCTGCCGCCGGAGGGCGTTTTTCACAACCTGATGATTGTCTCGATCCGCAAGAGCTATCCGGGTCAGGCGCGGAAGGTGATGTCGGCGATCTGGTCGCTGGGCCAGGCGATGTTTACCAAGTGCATTGTGGTGGTGGACGAGGACTGCGACGTGCAGGATATGGGCGAGGTGGTGCTTCGTGTGACAAACAATATCGATCCGGAGCGGGATATTCAGTTCACGCTGGGGCCGATCGATTCGCTCGACCACGCCTCGCGGCTGCCGAATTACGGGTCAAAGATGGGCATCGACGCGACGCGGAAGTGGGCTGGGGAAGGCTTCAACCGTCCGTGGCCCTCGATGCTCACGATGGATCACGAGGTGAAGGCGCGGGTAGACGCGGTGTGGGAGCGGCTGGGGATCGATCGCGGCTGAAACCGGCGAATGTGGGTCAGGAACAAGAGGGAGACGCGCATTTTGCGGGAGCGGGGCGCGCGGTGGTCGGGTAAGCTGATCAGGATGGTGGAAGGCCGAGGCTATGGAAACTGCCGTTCTCTTGATCGATTGTCCGGACCAGAAGGGACTGGTGGCGCGCGTCTCCGGAATGCTGTATGCGCTGGGCGCGAACATTCTGCACGCCGACCAGCATCAGGATCATGAACTGGGCCTGTTTTTCATGCGCGTCGAGTGGACACTCGATGGTGGGCAGAAGGCTGGCGACGGGGCCATGGGCCGGGCGGTCGAGCGATTTGCGGCTTCGTTTGCGCCGATGGCGGAGGCCTTGCGGATGCGCTGGCGGCTGCGGCGGACGGGGCAGCGCCCGAGGGTTGCGATCTTCTGTTCGCAGTACCTGCATTGCGTGGCCGACCTGCTGTATCGCTCGAGCGCCGAAGAGCTGGAGTGCGAGATTGCTGCGGTGATCTCGAACCATCGCGAGGTCGAGTCGCTGGCGGCGTTTTACGGGATTCGCTTCGAGCACATTCCGGTAACCGCAGCCGCGCGGCAGGAAGCGGAAGCCAAGCAGCTTGCGCTGCTGACCGCAGAGCGCGTCGAGTTGGTGGTGCTGGCGCGTTACATGCAGATTCTGAGCGCGGATTTTGTTGCGCAGTATCCTTCGGCGATCATCAACGTGCATCACTCGTTTCTGCCCGCGTTCATTGGCGCGCGGCCCTACCATGCGGCTCACGCGCGGGGGGTGAAGCTGATCGGCGCGACCAGCCATTACGTGACGACGGAGCTGGATGATGGTCCGATCATCGAGCAGGATGTGGCGCGCATCTCCCATCGCGATCAGGTGGAGGACCTGGTGGCGCGCGGTCGCGATCTGGAGCGCGTGGTGCTGTCGCGCGCGGTGCGCTGGCATCTGGAGCAGCGCATTCTCTGCTACGGCAACAAGACGGTGGTCTTCGACTGAGAAGCGCGCGAGAATGCTGTTGCGCTCTTGAATCGTTTTTTGGGTTGGGGCATCTTAATATCTGTTGCAACAAGTAGTTTTTTGGGAGCCTGCCATGCAGATTGGTATCGATAGTTTTGCCGCATCTCTTGCTGATCCCGCGAGCGGTCAACTGATCGCTCCGGAGCGGCGTATTGCCAACCTTCTCGATGAGATTGCACTGGCCGATCAGGTGGGCCTGGATGCCTTTGGCATTGGCGAACATCATCGCCGGGAGTTTCTGGATTCCGCGCCGTCGATCCTGTTGGCGGCGGCTGCTGCGCGCACGAAAAAGATTCGGCTGGTGAGCGCGGTAACGGTGCTTTCGGCCGCCGACCCGGTGCGCGTGTTTCAGGAGTTCGCCACGCTGGACCTGATCTCGGGAGGTCGCGCGGAGATTGTGGCGGGGCGCGGCTCGTTCACCGAAGCGTATCCGCTGTTTGGGCTGCGGCTGGAGGACTACGACGAGCTTTTCCGGGAGAAGCTGGATTTGCTGCTGAAGATTCGAGACAACGAGCGCGTGACCTGGAGCGGGAAGCATCGGCCGGCGCTGCGTGAGCAGGAGGTTTATCCGCGCCCGGTGCAGCAGGAGCTGCCGGTGTGGGTGGGCGTGGGCGGCACGCCGCAATCCTTTGCTCGCGCAGGAGTTCTGGGGCTGCCGCTGATGGTGGCCATCATCGGCGGGGAGCATCATCGCTTCCGACCGCTGATCGATCTGTATCGCGAGGCGGGGGCGCGCGCTGGCCATGCGCCGGAGAAGCTGAAGGTAGGGCTGCACATGTTCGGCTTCCTCGGCGACACGACGGAGCAGGCGGCGGACGATTTTTATCCCGGCTACGCGGGGATGATGAGCCAGATAGGCAAGGAGCGCGGCTGGCCGCCGATCACGCGCTCGCAGTACGATTTCACGCGTTCACCGAAGGGCGCATTCCTGATCGGCGATGCGGAGACGGTGGTGGAAAAGCTGCTCTATACGAACGAGGTTCTGGGTGGGGTGGCGCGCATTGATTTTCAGATGACGGCGGCTTCGATCGCTCCGGAAAAGATGCTGCACGCGATCGAGATTCTGGGTACCAGGGTCGCGCCTGCGGTGCGCAAGGCGCTGGGCGGCGATGGCAAGTAAGCGCGCTGACTCCCGGCGTTGACTCCACCCAAGGGAGGAGAAGCGTATCCTCAATAGGTTAGTGGACAGGCGGATTTTGCGCGCTGTATCGTTGACCTGAAGCTGTTGCTGAGGATTCTTCTTCCCGATGAAATCGATTTTGTCTGCTGTTTTCGACTCGTCCGGCCCGCTCCTTTCGCAGGGCTGGCGTACATGGTCGCGATTCGCGTGGCGTGTGAATGCATGCTTCGCAGTCGCGGCGCTGCTCGCGTTCGGAACAGGCGCACACGCGCAGCAGAGTGGACTGCCGACGCCGATTGAGCCGGCAGCCTCGTCGGGTGGCTCGGCGACGGCGGGTGTGTTTGCGCCGGTGCTGGATGAGGAAAACAGGCCGATCACGGCGGGCGGGTTTGTGAAAAGCGGTCCGGTGGTCTTTCGCGACATTGCGCAGGAGGCGGGGCTGACCACCTGGCAGCACAAGATGGGCACGCTGCAGAAGAAATATATTCTCGAGACCATCGGCTCGGGCGTAGGGCTGATCGATTACGACAACGATGGCTGGCTGGATATTTACATTGTGAACGGATCGACCTACGACGCGCTCAGCGGCAAAGAGGAAGCGCCGCATGCCGCGCTGTTTCACAACAACCACGACGGAACCTTTACCAACGTAGCAGCGGCGGCGGGCGTGACCAATGACCGCTGGGGTTTTGGGGTGGCGATCGGGGACTACGACAACGACGGCTGGCCGGATATTTTTGTCGCCAACTACGGCAAGAATCGGCTGTACCACAATAATCACGACGGCACCTTTACCGACGTGGGGGAAAAGGCCGGCATCACGCTGGGCAACTGGTCAACCGGGGCGACCTTTGGCGACTACGACGGGGATGGTCGGCTGGATGTTTTCGTGCCGGGCTATGTTCACTTCGACCTGAACAATCCGCCGGACCCTGGATCGAAGGTGGTCAGCTACGCCAACTGTTCCTTCCGCGGCGCAAATACCATGTGTGGACCGCGCGGGCTGCTGGGCGAGCCGGACCATCTGTTCCACAACAACGGCGACGGCACGTTTACCGATGTGAGCGTGAAAGCCGGCGTTGCGGACAAGGACCGCTACTACGGATTTACCGGGACCTTTGTGGATGTGAACAACGACGGGAAGGT
>JAJZFR010000239.1 GCA_021805265.1 Acidobacteriota bacterium
CGCCGTAGTCCGCTTCGGTGAGCGTCGCATCCGCGAGCTGGGCGACGGCCTGGTCGATCAGCAGCGGCGAATCGGTGGCCGTGAGGTGCGCCGGACCGCTCAGCGCCCGGATGCGCTGGTCGATCTCTGCGTTGCGACGCTGCTCGGCCTGTTCGGCTTCGAGCTTGGCGCGTTCCTCGCGCAGTCGCTCCTCGGCGGCGGCCTGTTCCGCAGCGATGCGGGCCGCTTCAGCAGCGCGCTCGGCCGCAAGTCGAGCCTCCTCGGCGGCGCGCGCAGCTTCCGCGGCAGCCTCCTGTTCCTCGCGCTCGATGGCCTCGACGTGCGCCTGGCGGAGTGCCACCAGCGCGACCTGGCGCAGCCCCTCGGCCGTGTCGGCGAACTCCTGGTAGTCGAATGTCAGGCCAGCTTCCAGTTGCGTGATGATCTCCGCGAGCTTCACCGGTGCGAGCGCCGACGTGTAGGTTTCCGGCAGGCTCTGCAGCTTCGCCAGCTTCGTCTGGATGGCGAGCACACGCGCACGCTCGGTGTCCTCCTTGGCCTTGCGCTCGGTCTCGCGTCGCGTTTCCTCCGCGCGGATCTGCTCGTCGATGGGCGTCTCGATCTCGAGGAGCGCCGCCGTGATGCGCTTCGCTTCCCCGTCGATCTGTTTGCCGAGCGCGAGCAAGGGCGCCTTCGCGGACTTCCTGATCTCCTCGACGCGATACCGCGGCTCACGCACGGCGAGCCGCGCTTTGCGAGCCGCGTCCATGCCCGCGGTCGTCTTGACGTCGTAGATCACCGCGCCGTAGGTCTGGCGCAACTCGGCGAGCCCGGCATCGACCTTCGAGTACTCGGTCAGCGCGGCGCCGACCTTCTGCAGATCGGCCGAGAGGACTTCGCCTTGTGCGGGAGAGCCCTCGGCGACGGGAATATCTGATACTGCTGTGCTCACTGTTGTCTCCAATGTTCGGGAAAATCCCCGCCAGCGGGCCGGTCGGCTCAACTAACCCCGAACGCCGCTCGGTGGTCGCTGGCGGGGAGGTGGTCACACGCCCGCGTCAGTCTCGGGCAGAGGTGCGCCTTCGCCGGCAGGCTTGGCCTTCGCCATTGCGTGCATCGTCTTTTTGAAAGGGCGGCGGCGCGGCAAGGACACTTCTACCTCAATGTCGCGCTCGATGTCGGGCGAGCCCCAGATGCGGATGCAGGGCTCGCCGTTCCAGGTATCGGGGAACAGAGTCACGCGCTTGCCGATCCACTCGGCCAGCTTGGTGCCGAACATCGCCTTGATGGAGATGCCATTGGTTTTGCACATGACGAGCTGTTTGGGCGTTTCCTTGAAAGTGAGGGCAGCCTTTTGCTTCGGCTTGTTGTCCTCTCCCATGAGTTCTTCGAGGTCAACGTCGGCAATGGTGACTGTGACCTTGCGGCCCAAGAGTTCGCCGGCCTTGATGAAGCGGCCGGGGTAAAGCTGATCGTATTCGACGGGTTTCTGCTGGGTTGCCATGATGTATTACCTTTCAGGTAGCGGTTGCGGCTCGATCAGACCTCGAGGCCAAGGTCGCCAACGTCCTCCATCTTTTCGTAGGCGTAGGTCGGCAGAGTAAATGTCAGCTCGTGGCCTCCGGCGATGCCTGGCCAGTGGTTCTCGTTCTCGCATTGCGCCAGGGTGCGCAGTAGAGCTTGATAATCGGCGCGCCCCTGTTCGATGACGTCTTGCGGTATGTCGTAAACCGCGACGTCATGCGGCGCATCCGACTCGACCACAATCTCTTTCATCGCGGGCTCTTTGTCGGTGAGCGCCACGAAACCATCGAAGTAGAACGCCCATTGCAGGTGGTAGCCGAGCTTGTACGCGGCCGCTCCGAAAGGGAAAGGCCGGCAGTCGCGCGCGGTCTTGAGTCCAACCACTACGGGCTTCCCTTCAATGTAGGTGATCCAGTCCGCGCGGCCTCGGCAGTCGATGGTTGCGCCCGCGACCTCGGCATCCTCAATGCCGAGTTTCCAGCGCATCGTGACCTCGGGCTCGCCGGACTCCAGGTAGCGCATGGCAAGCTGATCCGTGCGCACGGCGGATGCGATGGCTCGGGCCAACTCCATCTCGTCTTCGGTGATGATGGTGCGGCCACCGTTCTCCAACACGAAGGCATCCCAATATTGGCCTTTACGCGGGCACAGGTTGCCATTCTCGCTGCGGCGCGACCAAGTGACGAACTCGCGCCCGAACCGTTCCGGCTCGAGCGTGGCGCAGTGCGCCGCAGTCCCGAGCAACATGGGAGCGGACGTCTTGGGATTCGCCAGTCGATACCGATAATGTCGTGGCGAGCGCAGCATCTCCTTCAGCCGCGAGATGCTGACACCGCCGAGCGCGTGGTACACGTCGGCCGGCAGTCGGGACGCAAAGCCAGTCGCTGGCAGGGAGTCGGCCGCGGCGCTCATCTCCCCTCCCTTCGCTCGGTCAGCGGCTTGCTCGGAAGTCTCACCGCGCACTCCCGCCGCCGCTTGTAGCGGTGCGCTTGGCGCGGGTCGCGAAGGTCGAAGGCCGGGCGCGGGTTCACGGTCACGACGGGATGGGAGTCGCGGAACTGGCCGTAAATACGCATGGGTTTCACAGGCTCAACTCCTCGGTCAGGTGGCGAATGCCCTGCCGCAACTGCTCGACCGAATCGGTGAGCGGCTCGATGAACTCGGCCGCGTCGGCCTCGATGGCGTCGGTGAGGGCAAACTCAGCGGTGGTCAGGTTGCGCCGCCAGCGCAGCAGCGTCTCCGTGAGGGCAATGCGCACCGTCAGCGCGCGCGCCTCGGCGTCGGCGCGGTTCGGGATGGCGCAGCGGGTGGTGATGGGGGTGGGGATGATCATGCCTGTTTCTCCATCGAGAGTTCGGCTTTGAGGTCGGAGAGCAAGCGCTCAGCAGTGCGCACGTACAAATCGCGCACAGGGAACTGCTCGGCTTTGTGGCATGCGCGCGCATTGGCGCGGTTCACCCCGAGCCAGTACGCGAGACGGGCCACGTCGGTGAACTCACCGGGCCCGAGCTGGTCGGTTAAAGACGGCACCTCAAAGGACTGTTCGGGGGCGCTCATGCCAGCTTCTCCATCGCGCGGATAAATTCCACCGCTGCGCGGTATGCTTGCGCGTGCTCGTTGTCGCCGTGAGTCTCGCGCACGGCTGCGAGAAATTCCTTGATAGTACCGCGAAAGCAACCCGTAGCGATGCAGTTGTCCGAGCGCGTCCATGTCATGAATGCCGCGCGAGAACCGATGGGGCCGATCAGCAGATAGTCGGAAGATTTGGCGAGTTTCGCGCCGCCGGAGACCTGCGCGTCGCCGGAGACCCGCGCGTCGCCGTAGACCC
>JAJZFR010000205.1 GCA_021805265.1 Acidobacteriota bacterium
TTCTGTTTCTGATTGCACGCTGGAGGCCGGTGGCGGCGCTGAGCGCGACGGTGGGGCTGACGGTGGCGGCGAGTGTTTCGCTGTTTTTTGTGCCGGTGGATACATACGCGCGACTGGCTACGATTCCAGAGCAGTTTGCGTCGGCTGACTTCAACAATCGCTTTAATATATGGGAGTCGGGGTGGGCAGCGTTTCGTCACGCTCCGTGGCTGGGCTATGGGGCGGGGAATTTTTCCCTGGCGGCGGGGTTGTCGGCGGAGGATACGGCGCACAACACGCTGATGGCGGTGCTGGTGATGGGCGGGCTGGTGGGCGGGGCGCTGCTGGCCGGGGTGGTGGTGAGCGCGGCGCAGAAGGCGCTGCGAGCGGAAGGGTTGCTGCGCATTGCGATGGTTTCGAGCCTGGTGGTGTGGGGGATTACCTCGAGCGTGGGTTCGGTGGAAGAAAACCGGATGACCTGGCTGGTGTTTGCGTGGATTGGTGTGGCCGGGCGGATAGCCGGAATCGAGCGGGAACGGACTGGGCTGGGAACGGGACTGGAGACCGGGCTGGAGTCGGGGCTGGGAACGCTGGTTGACGGATGGGCGGGATGGCGGGCTGGTGGCTTGACGCGGCAGTCGGGTCGCGGGAGGCTGGCCGGAGCTTTGCGCTCAGGCTCCGTGCGCACCGGATCCGTACACACGGGCTCGGCGGGAGTTTGAGGATGCACTCCCGGAGCGTGACGAGTGCCGGCAGGGTGAGCGCGAACCGGCGGATATTTCATGCGCTGGGGTGGGTGACGGCGGCCGGGGTTCTGGTGAAGCTGGTGGCGACGGGTAAGGAACTGGTGGTCGCCGATGTGTTCGGCCGCGGAAATGCGATCGATGCGTTTGTGATCGCGTTTCTGATCCCTGGACTGCTGGTGAACCTGTTTGCAGAGTCGATGAATCAGGCGCTGATCCCGACGCTGGTGCGGGTGAGAGAGCAGGATGGGCAGGGGAGCGCGCAGGAGCTGCTCTCGAGCGCGATGAGGTGGAGCGCGGGGCTGCTGGTGTGTGGCGCGGCGGGGCTGGGGCTGGTGGCGCGAGTGGTGTTTCCGCTGGTGCTGCGGTTTCCGGCGGAGAAGCTGGCACTGACCGAGCATCTTTTCTATGGCCTGTTGCCGGTGGTCTTGCTGGCTGGGCTGGCGTCGAATTGCACGGCGGTGCTGAATACGGAGGAGCGGTTTGCCGTTCCGGCGCTGTTGCCGATGGTGATGCCGGTCGCGGTCATAGCTGCGGCGTGGGGGCTGAGCGGGCGGCTGGGGATATGGTCCCTGGTGGTGGGCAATGTTGCCGGGGCGCTGGTGCATGCGGTCGCGGTTGGGTGGATGATGCATCGTCATGGCTACGCGCCGGCCCTGCGATGGGGTGGGTTATGGTTTGGCCGACGGACGGCGGCGCTGCGGGAGGTGATCGGGCAGTACGGGCCGATTTTGCTGAGCGGGCTGCTGGCCTCTGGCGGGCTGCTGGTGGATCAGGGGATGGCGGCAACGCTGCGGTCGGGGAGCGTGGCGACGCTGGCCTACGCCAGCCGGTTTACCGGCGTGGCCATGACGCTGGCGGGTGGCGCGCTGGCGACGGCGATTACCCCGTATTTTGCGGGCATGGTGGCGAAGCGGGAGTGGAATGGCTGCCGGCATACGCTGAACACCTACGCGCGGCTGGCAGCGGTGGCGTCGGTGCCGCTGGCGCTGGCGATGATCCTTGGCTCGCGCTGGATGATTCGGCTGGCGTTTCAGCATGGGGCGTTTCACGCCGGGGATACGGCGGCGGTTGCGCCGGTGCAGGCAATGTATGCGATTCAACTGCCGTTCTTTGTGGTGAGCCGGGTGTACTACCGGTACCTGCTGGCGATTCGGCGCAGCCGACTGATTCTGGCCTGCGGCGGGTTGAATCTGGCGCTCGATGTGGTGCTGAATCTCGTGCTCATGCGGTGGATGGGAGTGGCGGGGATTGCGCTGGCGACCTCGCTGTGGATGGTGAGCACACTTGTGTTTCTGGCTTACTGGAGTTATAAGTTATTGCCTGAGGAAAATGGGGTCGAGTTATGACGCCAAATGCTGGAGGCGCGGAGTATCTGCTGCGGCTGGACGATCTTTGCCCGACGATGGATCGCGAGCCGTGGATGCGGGTTCTGGATATGGTTCGGCGGTACAAACTGCGACCGATTCTGGGGGTGATTCCGGAGAATTTCGATCCGGAGTTTCGGGCATGTCAAGTAGACCCGGAGTTCTGGGGGCGGATGCGCGCGTTACAAGCGGAGGGCGCGACCATCGGGCTGCACGGTTACCAGCATCTTTGTCACGCGCGGGGCTGGGGGCTGGTGCCGCTGCATCGGGAGACGGAGTTTGCGGGCGCGCCGTTGGAGCATCAGCGGGAGTGGATACGGCGCGGGCTGGAGATACTGCGCGGTCATGGTCTGGAGCCACGGATATGGGTTGCTCCGCGGCATGGGACGGACCGGAACACGCTGCGAGCGCTGCGTGAGTGCGGGTTGATGATCGTGTCGGATGGTTTTGCGCGGCGACCGTATCGGGCGCATGGAGTGTGCTGGATTCCGCAGCAGCTTTGGTCTCCGGTGGAGAAGCAGCAGGGATTGTGGACGATCTGTGTTCATCCGGCAACGGCGGACGCGGGCGCTCTGGATCGGCTGGAGATGTTTGTAGCTTCGCGGCGGGATCGGTTCACCAGCGTGGAGCGGGTGATGGCAGAGTGGCCAATGGGGAGGCGAACGTATCGGGATCGTCTTTTTGCCTGGCGGAGGTTGGCGAGGCATCATCTTTCGCGGTGGCACCGGCTGCGCGAGGCATAGGTTTTACAAGCAGGGGTTTCACGAGTAGGGATTTCACGAGGAAGCGGAGTGAACGCGTTGGCGGAGCAGGCGTTGGTATAACTCTTCCCAGGTGTTGAGGACTGGCTCGATTGCGTAGTTTCGGGCGATGAAGCTGCGCCCTGCGATGCCCATCCGGTTGCGCGCGTCTTCCGTCATGGCCATGACACTGGCCATGGCGTCGCTGAGCGCGCGGGCGTCTCCGATGGGAGCGAGGAAGCCGGATTCGGCTTCGAGGATGGTCTCTGTGGTGCCTTGGGCGCGGGTAGCGACGACAGGCAGGGAATATGCTGCGGCTTCGAGGGTACACATGGGCAGACCCTCCCAGAGCGAGGCCAGCACGACGGCGTTGGCGCGGGCGTAGAGCGGGGCCATATCGACGCAGAAGCCGAGCCAGCGGACGCGGCTGGCGATGCCCAGTTCCTCGGCGAGCGCCTCGAGGCTGGGTCGCTGGGGGCCATCGCCGGCGATTTCCAG
>JAJZFR010000232.1 GCA_021805265.1 Acidobacteriota bacterium
CTCGGTCAGAAACGCCGTCGTCGTCTTCCCGTTCGTGCCCGTCACTCCAGTCGATGCCAGCCGCCGTTCCGGATGGCCAAAGAACGCGGCGGAAGCCTCGGCCAACGCTGTCCGACCATTCTCGACCTGAAGTCGCGGCATCCCATCACCACTCGCACCCAGCGCAGAAAACACTTCCGCGGAATCCGTAACAATTGCAACAGCCCCTTGCGCAATCGCCCCGTCCACAAAGCGGTTCCCGTCCGTTGAGCCGCCGCGCATCGCCACAAACACCGACCCCGCAACCACTCGCCGCGAATCGTATTCAACTCCCATGATCGTCGCGTCTTCGCCGCCACCACGGGCAAGCGAAACGACCTCGGACGCCACCCCGCTCCAGCATTTCGTTCTCATCGACATGCCCCAATCCATGCTCCGCCTGCCACTGTCATCTCGGCTTTCATCTCGAGCAATGTACCGTTACCGTGCTGCCCGGTGCAACCTCGCTCCCCGCCATCGGTTCCTGACTGCGCGCCAATCCTCGTCCATCCAGATGCAGCGTCAAGCCCGCCTGCGCCACCATCTCAACCACCTGGCGAACCGGCATCCCCACCAGCGCGGGCACACGCGCCTGCTGCGCCGCATCCTCCGTCTTCACCGTGACCATGGAGGGCGCGGATACCGGCGTTACCATTCCTGCCACCGGACCAGCCGAGCCTTCGCCACCTTTGCTCGCACTCATTGTCGCCGCGCTTTCCGTTCCCTGGTTTGCAGGTTCCCGTCCGGATGTCTGGCTCCCGTCCACTGCCTGGCGCAACGGGTCGTCGGCGGGAAGCTCATCCAGCGCTTTCGCCAGCGCAGTCTCGTCACCCGTCTCTTCGTGATCCAATTCCACGTCCTTGCTCGCAAACACCGGCTTGCCCGCGCGCGACGCATGCACCTCCGTATCGTGCGGCACACCCAGATACTCCAGCACCTGTTGCGCAACATCGGCAAACACCGGTGCCGAAACCGTCGTTCCGTAGTAATCCCCATGCGGATCGTCCATCACCACCGCCACCGCAATCACCGGAGAGTTCACCGGAGCAATCCCCGCAAAGGACGCCACATGCATCGTCTTTGAATAGCGATGCGTCGCAGGATCGATCTTCTGCGCCGTGCCTGTCTTGCCGCCCGCCGAGTAGCCGTTCAACTGCGCTGGCTTGCCCGTCCCGTACAGAACCACGTCTTCCATCATCCCCCGCATCTGGGCTGCGGCCAACGTCGAAATCGCTCGATGCGCGCCCTCTGGCAGCGGATTCGGCAACTCTTCGTTCGCGTGGAATGGGACTGCCGTCAGCCCAATGCTTCCGCCTTCCGCTTGTCCCGGCTTCGCTTCCATCACAATATGCGGCGGAAGATACACACCGCCGTTGGCAATCGTCGAAACCATCGACACCAACTGGATCGGTGTCACCGCAATCTCCTGCCCGATTGCTATCGAGCCAATCGACGACGAACCCCACTTCGGCACCGGACGCAGCAGCCCGCGCGTCTCTCCCGGCAGCTCCAGACCCGAGCGCGATCCGAATCCAAAGGCGCGAATGTACTGGTAGAAAGGATTCGAACCTACCTTCAGCGCCAGCTTCACCGCCGCTACGTCGCTCGAGTGCTCCAGCGCTTCGCGTACCGGAATTTTTCCGTAGTGATCCGATTTGTCGTCGTGTATCACCCGCCCGGCTAGCGTGATCTGCCCGCCCTGGCAATCGATGATGTCGTCCGGCGTCGCAACCTTCTGGTCCATCGCCGCCGAGTAAGTCACCAGCTTGAAGGTCGATCCCGGCTCATACACATCGCTCACCGCATGGTCCCGCAACAGTGCAGGGGTCGTGTGTCGAAAATCATTCGGATTGAAGGTCGGACGTATCGCCAGCGCCAGAATCTGCCCTGTATGCACGTCCTGTATCACCACAGTTCCGCTGTCGGCGTGCGTCCGCGCCATGACACGATCCAGCGCGCGCTCCGCGATGAACTGGATATTCTCGTCGATCGTGAGCACCAGATTTTCCCCAGGATCTGGTGCCTTCACCGTCGAGCCAAGCACACGCCGACGCGCATCGAGCGCCGCATACATCCGACCCGGCTGCCCATGCAGCGCCGGGTTGAACTTCTGCTCCAATCCACCCAGACCATTGTCGTCCACGCCCACGTAACCCAACACCTGCGCGGCTATTTCGTTGTCCGGATAAAATCGCTCGAACTCCTTCTGCACATAAATTCCCTTCATGTGCAGCGCCTTCACGCGCTCGGAAACCTCGGGCGAAACCCGACGCGCAATCCACGCAAACCCGCGCGAAGCGTTCACCCGCTTCAGAATTTCAGCTTCGCTTGTGGAGTTGTCTTCCGCGCTCGTGTGCACGATCGCCGCAAGCGTGTCCACGGCGGATTTTTTATCCGACAGCTCCGACGGAACCGCATAGTACGAGTCCGCCAGCACGGTCATCGCAAGCTCATGCAGATTGCGGTCGTAAAGTACGCCCCGCCGTGGCGCAACTTCAAAGGTATGCTGCTGCTGCCGCTCCGCGCGCTCCACGAATTCCTTGTGGCGAATCACCTGCAGGCTGAACAGCTTCAGCAGAATCAGTCCCGTCCACCCCACCAGGCCCGCGCATATCAGCCAGTAGCGAAACCGCGGCAGAGGCGCTGCGGCTGCCCGTGTGCTCTGGCTGCGATACGCTCGAGGATTGGAAACGGCCACGCCAAAAGCTCCAAACGATTCCGCAATGTTGCTCTTGTTACCGCATCGCCATCGGTGCGGGGGGAAGCGTTGCCTGCGCCAGCACCGGTGCTGCGTTGCTCACCACGGCAGAGACGCGCACCACCTGGTCCGGCTGTCGATCCGTCAAGCCCATCGCTCGCGCCATCTGATCAATGCGCTCCGGCTGCGAAAGCTCCGCTTCGGTCAACCGAAGCTGGCGATTCTGCTCCCGCAACTCCTCCACCTGCTGCTTCTTTGCTTCCACGCGATAGCCAAGCTCGATCGAACTGAAGTGCTGCCAGCCATAGATCATCACCAGCGTGAAAACCACTGCCGCCGCTGCGGTAAACATACGCATCTCCCGGATGCGTACCGTATCCGGAGCCTTTACCAGCCGCGAGTTGTCTATGCGTTTCGGGAAAAACACCTCGAGCGTCGCACCGCGCTTGAGCCGCTGTTGCGCCGCGTACATTCGCACATTGCGCTCCTCGATCTGACGGCTCGCGCTGCGCCCACCCTCCAGATATCCCGCTACATATGTCGTCGCCATCGTTCCCTACCTTATCTCCCAGCTACGCCGATCTCTGCTTTGCCCGCCAGCATCTCTGCC
>JAJZFR010000425.1 GCA_021805265.1 Acidobacteriota bacterium
GCTTACGCGTTACGTTGACTATATTTTAAACAGGCACCCAAAACGTCTCCCTGTGAGCGATGCCTCGGCGGCGGTGCTGTCATGAAGCTGCGATCTTCTTCAGTCGCCATTGTTGGCATGGCTGGCGCCTTTGCACAATCCGGCGATATCATCCACTACTGGCGCAACATCCTGGAAGAGGTCGACTGCATTACGGATGTTCCGGCCACACACTGGTCGATCGACGACTACTACGACCCAGACTCGAAGGCTCCGGACAAAACCTACAGTAAGCGCGGCGGCTTCATCCCGCCCATAGATTTCAATCCGCTAGAGTTTGGACTGCCACCGAACATACTCGAGGCAACGGATGTTTCTCAACTTCTGGCGCTGGTAATTGCAAAACAGGCGTTGGCAGACGCGGGCTACGCCGCAGACAATCCTTATGCTCAAAGTACGGGCGTCATTCTAGGGGTCAGTTCGCTCAAGTTGATTGAGCCGTTGGTTAGCCGACTGCAGTATCCCATATGGCGCCGCGTCTTGCGCAGCACCGGCATCTCCACCACCGCCATTGACAGCATCATCGAGAAGATGAAGACGGCCTACGTCAACTGGCAGGAAGAGTCGTTCCCAGGCTATCTCTCTAACGTGGTTGCCGGCCGCATTACCAATCGTCTTGGACTGTGCGGCATCAACTGCACCGTTGACGCAGCTTGTGCCTCATCTCTGGCTTCAGTGCAACTGGCGATGCATGAACTCCACAGCGGCAACTGCGACATGATGCTGGCCGGGGGAGTTGATACGAACAACACCGCCATGGCCTATCTCAGCTTCAGTAAGACTCCGGCTTTCACTGCGCACAGTCACATGCGGCCATTTGACAAAGACTCTGACGGCATGCTCATCGGCGAGGGATTGGGGATGCTGGTGCTTAAGCGCGTAGAGGATGCCGAGCGCGACGGCGATCGCATCTACGCTCTGATTCGCGGAATTGGCGCATCGAGCGACGGCCGTTCTAAGAGCATCTATGCTCCGCGTCTCGAAGGCCAGATTCTGGCGATACGGCGGGCACTGCAAAACTCCGCTTGCGAACCTTCTGAAATTGACTTGATTGAAGCCCATGGAACAGGTACTGCCGCGGGTGATCCAACGGAGTTCTCTGCGCTGCGCAGCGTCTTTGGACAACGCGGCGAATCCTTTCCCCGCATCGCCGTAGGCACTGTCAAATCGCAGATTGGCCATACCAAGGTCGCCGCCGGTGCTGCCAGCTTCATCAAGGTTGCCCTGGGCCTGTACCACAAGGTGTTGCCGCCCACAATCAATATTCAGCAGCCGCATCCCAGTCTCTGCATCGATGAGTCGCCTTTCTACCTGAACACCCGGACGCGCCCTTGGTTCTCGCAGCGCAGACGACGCGCGGGAATCAGCAGCTTTGGCTTTGGTGGCACGAACTTCCATGCGATTCTCGAGGAATATCCATCAGCTATCGCCAAGCCAGAGCGGCAGCATCCTGCAGCTTATATGATTCTTGTGCATGCTGCGGATCGAAAGTCGCTGTGTGCGCATTGTGAGGCAATTGCTGCGGATCTTACGCAGGATGATGACCTCTCGTATTTCACTTCGCTGATCGTAGCCTCCAAGCAGACCACTATTCCTGTTGAGGCAGCGCGTCTTGGATTTGTGGTGGCAACCCGCCAGGAAGCTTTTACCTTCCTGAGTCAGGCAGCAGAAGAACTGCGCAAAACTCCGGCCGCCGAGTCTCTCACGCTGCCCAACGGGCTTTACTACCGTGAGCGAGGCATGGAAGTAGACGGGAAAGTCGTCGCTCTGTTTCCCGGGCAGGGATCGCAGTATGTGGAGATGGGCAGAACTTTGTGCCTGAATTTCCCCATCATTCATCACTCGTACGCCGCCATGGATGCCGTCCTCGCTGCACACGGCGCCAGGCCCGTGACAGAGGTAGTCTTCCCGCCTCCGACCTTCTCTGAAAAGGAACGAAAACGGCAAAACTCCACTCTTCAAGCGACCAATCATGCGCAAGCCGCCATTGGGGCCTTCAGCATGGGTCTTTATAAGCTGCTAAGGCAGGCAGGTCTGCGTCCGGACTTCGCTATTGGACACAGCCTGGGTGAGCTGACAGCTTTGTGGGCGGCGGGTGTATTGGATGATAGTGACTTCCTTGAACTGTTGCATGCGCGCGGCCAGGCTATGGCTCAGCCTGCAAGTGCCGATGCAGATCCAGGTGCCATGCTGGCTGTGCAAGGCGACGCAGAGGTTCTTGCACCGTTGCTCGCCGAGTATCCAGGTGTTCTTGTGGCTAACACCAACTCGAGATCGCAGGTCGTCGTTGCCGGATCGCGCGAGGCTCTGGAGTTACTCAAGTCCGATCTGACAGCGATAGGAAGCAGCGCAACCTTGCTGCCTGTAGCAGCGGCTTTTCATTCCCCCTTCGTCGCTCATGCAAGAGATCCGTTTGCGGCCAGGCTCAAGTCCTTGCATTTCCGCTCGCCCACCATCCCCGTGTACGCCAACAGCAGCGCTGAGGTTTACCCAAATCAAGCCAGAAAAATACGGGCATTGCTGTCGGATCATTTGGTGAATCCTGTGAAGTTTCTTCAGGGAATCGAAGCAATCCATGCGGATGGAGGCCGCATCTTCATCGAAATTGGACCGGGCAATACCCTCACCAGGATGGTCGGAGATATTCTCGCAGGCAAGCCGCACCTTGCGCTCGCACTCAATGCCAGTAAATCTAAAGACAGTGATGCGCAACTGCGGCTAGCCTATGTGCAGTTGCGCGTCGCTGGTCTTCAACTCGGCGATATCGATCCAGCGCAGCCGCTGCCTGCCATTGGCTCGCACAAGCCGGGTCTCACTGTTCAAGTCGGCGGCAATGCTTACATAAGCGAAAAAACCAGAGCCTCATTCACAGCCGCCCTTGAGCAAAACAATCTTACTGAGGATCGCCCCACAGCGGGGCCTTCCTCAGTGAAGAATTCAGCATCGGAGACTACTATGAAGGAATCGCCCCAAACGACTCATCAGGAGCATGTGCGCCGCGACTCGGAAGATGCGCGTTCATCCGCACACCTCAAATATCTTCAGAACACAGCAGTCCATTCTGAAAAATACTTTTTGCTCATGCAGCAGCTCTATGGCCTTGTGAGCAGTGCGCACGTTGATCGCTCTGCCATGGACGCATTTGAACGCGGCATGTTGATGTTTCATGAGCAGCAGAGAATCTCGAAGGAAGTACACGAACGGTATCTTAGCGGTACGGAAGCGGTATCCCTCTCGCCGCAGGCGCTTTCCAGTCAGCCAGTTCGGCCACGCCT
>JAJZFR010000397.1 GCA_021805265.1 Acidobacteriota bacterium
TTGCAGGGCGAGCGTCCGATGGCGGCGCAGAACCGGACGCTGGGCAAGTTCAAGCTGGCGGGGATTCCACCGGCGCAGCGCGGCGTGCCACAGATCGAGGTCACCTTCGACATCGACGCGAACGGGATCCTGAACGTGACGGCGAAGGACAACGCGACGGGCAAGGACACGCGCATCACGATTACCTCAAGCTCTGGTCTGAGCAAGGAAGAGGTGGAGCGGATGGCGAAGGAGGCCGAAGCCCACGCAGCCGAGGACAAGGAGCAGCGGGAGCAGATCGAGGCGCGCAATGGCCTGGATTCGCTGGCCTACAACATCGAAAAGATGTTGAAGGAAGCGGGCGAAAAGGTGGAGGGCGCGGAGCGGACCGAGGTTGAGACCGCGCTGGCCGAGGCGCGCAAGACGCTCGAAGGCGCGCCGACCGTCGCCGACCTGAAGGCAGCGCAGGAGAAGCTGACGACAGCCAGCCACAAGATGGCCGAAGTGCTGTACAAGGCCAACGCGGCCACTTCGGCAGCAGCCACCCCGACCGAGCCTGTGGCCGAGGCGAAGGACAACGTGATCGACGCCGAGTATGTGGACGTGGACGAGAAGAAGTAAGCGGGCGAGCAAGTTCGCTGAGACGGAAATATGACGCAAAACGGGCAAGGGTGCGGAGACGCACCCTTGCCCGTTTTGCGTATAGCTCATTTCTGCGGGGACGCTCAAAGCATTTTTGCGGAATGCCGGGACTTTCCGCAGGGGGTGGATTTTGTGGAGAAAAATCCAAGGCCTGTTAACACTACCCGGTCCTTCGGGTTGCGGTGAAAATGGGGCCATACATTCGTTGTCAGGCTCGAATTTGGAACCACCAAGCGCTTCGCCTCGTCTGGCAGCATTTTCGCTCGCAACGCCATACGCTCGGGTCGTGTTAACAGGCCCTAGAGCAGTTTCACAGTTACTGTGCCCGAGCCAAAATTGCGATGTGCAGCTTTTCTTAAGGAAAAGCTGCGCGAATATCCACTCCCGCTGGGTACACCTACTGTGAAACTGCTTTAGCTGGCGACGCGATGGCGTTTCTCCCAGATTTTGGCGTCGACGAGGAAGCGGAACCAGAAGGTTTGCAGCACCCAGAAGATGAAGCCCTCGGTGCCGTCGAGGAAGCCTAGACGCACGATGAAGCGATAGAAGAAGAGAGCAAACGGGCGAACAAAAAGGGGCACGCTGTTGTATTTCTCTCGCCAGTAACGTTTGCGCTGCGCGGGTGTTCCTTTGGCGTCGGGCGTGAGCCTGCCGGTTGTCTGGGCGGCGAACATCTCGGCCACTTCTCCATCGGCCCATCGATTGTGTCTGGCGGTCCACTCGGAGAGGCTCATGGCAATGTCGTCGATCATCACGCCGGGAAGCTGGCCTGTAGAACCGGCAGCAACGAGCAGAAAATGCTGGTCGTATTTGCGATCTTCGCAACGACCGACGCCGCTGCGGAAGAGGCGCAGGTGCCAGGTGGGATTCATTCCGCCGTGGCGGAGGACGCGACCGAGGAAGCGCAGATAGCGGGGAACGAAATAGCCGGAGTGCTGCGGCTCGTCAGGGAGCGCGCGGATGGCTGCGACCAACTCGTTGTCCATGACTTCGTCTGCGTCGAGATGAAGCTGCCAGGCACGCGTGATGGGCAGGTTGTCGATGGCCCAGTTGCGCTGCGCGCCGTAGTTTTCAAAGGGATGCTGAACGACCCGCGCGCCGAAGGACTCAGCGACAGCGACGGTGTTGTCTGTGCTGAAGGAATCGACGACAAAAACATCTTCGGAGACCTTGCGAGCTTGCGCCAGCGTAGCTCCCAGTGTGTCGGCGGAGTTGAAAGAGAGCAGGATGACAGTGGGTTGCATAGGTTGATGGTAGTACAGAAGCGATTGCCGGTTGTTGAAGTTCTGTGATGGGGAGAGCGAAAGCAGTTCCACAGAAGGTATTCCCAGCGGGAGTGGATCTTCGCGCAGCGTTTCCTCAAGAAAAGCTGCACCTCGCAATTTTGGCTGGGGCACAGTAACTGTGAAACTGCACTAAAAACGGCGTTTGAGCTTGAGGATCGGCGATTCGAATCCGTACCAGAGGGCGGTGGCGGCGAGCGTGGAAGCGGCGAGTCGCAGGGCGACGATGATGAGGTTTCCAGTTGTGCCCATGGGATCGAGCCGCGCGTTGAAGGAGCCGAAGTAGACAAAGACCAGAATGTGAGTCATGTAGAGGCCGTAACTGATCTTGCCGTAGTATGCGAAGGGACCGCGACGCAGCAGGACGGCGAGTGGATTCCGCGCGCCGGTGGCGGCGATGGCGCAGAGGACAACGCCCGCAAAGAGCAGCGCGAGAGAAGAGTCAAGAAACGCGGTGCCCGCAGCGATGGTGGCCGTGGCCCACAGGCCGAGCGCGGCGGTGGCAATCCCGATGGCGAGCCAGAAACGACGCGACCAGCGGAGGCTGAACAGGGCGAGCGCCAGCAGGCTGCCGAGAGCGATGCCGTCGAGATGGATGAGGGTGTGGGTTGGGTTGAGCCAGTGCGGATGGTTCATGCGCAGGAGCGGCGAGCCGACGAGCACGGCAAACAGGAGTGCGGCAAGCCACGCGCGGCGATTGCCGAGGAAGCGAACGAGCGGCGCCCAGAGCAGGTAATACTGTTCCTCGATGGCGAGGGACCAGGTTGGCCCAAGCGTGCCGGGCAGCGCGGTGTGGCGGAGGTTCTGGAGGAAGAGCGCGTAGGCCAGAAGCGTCTTCCAGTGCGTCTGGTGGGCCAGCGTATCGCCCAGGAACCACCGTGGAACGCTGTAACAGACGACCAGCAGGAGCAGGTAAACCGGCCAGATGCGCAGGGCACGGCGGGCATAGAAGTTGCGGAAGTAGTGGGGCCTGTGGCGCGCCTCGATCAGGATGGTTGTGATGAGAAAGCCGGAGAGGACAAAGAACAGATTGACGCCAGCCCAACCCCAGAGCGAAGGGTAGTGGACGGGAGTGCCGACCAGCAGCGGATGGCAGTGGTAGAGGACGACGGCCAGCACGGCGAGGCCGCGCAGCCCTTGCAGTTCGGGGATGTAGGCTGTCAGCCACGCGGGGCGATGGTACCCAGGCAGAATTCCCGGAGCAAGTTTCTCTGAATCATCCTGCATTCTCGTCCTTATGGATTCAACCATTCCCTGTCTGGGCGCGTGATCAATCGAGCGCTGAAATAGGCCTGATCCATATCGAGGATGGTTTTTATCTGATAGCAGCGGTTTGGATCATCCCGTTCAACCAGAAAACACGAGACATCGCTGCTATTGGAAGAGTGGAACGGAAGGAGCAACTGCATCCGCATTTCCTCGATGTAATAAACGGGAATAGCGGTTTTGTAATTTCGACGGATTTTTGGAATCAGGTTTTCCAGTGCTCCGCGGAGATAATTTCTTACGGACTCATCGGATGCATCCATGGGAAACCCGGAACGCTCCTTTGCCCGATCAAACATGTGGTCAAAAATACCCGTGTCCAATGAATAACTTGTATCGAACACGTAATCCCGACTGTCATTCGAGTACCAGGCGAGCTTGGGCAAGCGTACTCCAAAATGTTGACGAAAGACCGGAGATCGAGATGTTTCTGTTCCCTTGTAGACCCAATCGGAAACCGGGGATGTAGTGGCTCCAGAACTGCGGTATCGCTCAAAAATGCAAAAGAGGTCGGCTGAGTGTTTATCCTGAAGTCCCGAATTGAAACAGGCCCAGGATTGGTCTTCACTCTCGACGAAGTAGCCTCCTGGTTCCATCGTCGACATGTCTTTGAGTCTGGAAAACGTGTACTGCAGATAATTACGGAGCTTTGGAGGTTTATTGCGGTAGCGGTTTTCGAATTTAGGCTGGGTAAAATACCAGGCTTCCCTGCCTTCCAGCGTCTTCTCGGCTATGGTGACGAAGGGCGCATCGTAGTCCTGAACCCGCGTGAGCGGATCGACATACGGATGAAAATGGGCAAAGGCTGTTTGTTTGTCTTGCTCTTTACTTCTTGTGAACAAGGAAGAATATCGCTGCAAATCCATACCAAATAATAACCCCCACCGTTTGGGTGGGGGTTGTTCTGTCAACCTAAAGCTTCTGTGAGTTCTCGAAAACGATGTGTTCTGTGAAAGGCTGCCCAAAGGCTTATAGGATGCTCCAGAAACCTCTATAGAGCCACTATATCACATTCGTGAGTAAACTCATTGCTGTGAGTCTCCGGTTTAGCCCCCGTTATCCCGCAGCGAGTTCTTTGGCGCGCTGGGTGGCGCGCATGACGGCCTTGATGAGGGTTACGCGCAGGCCGCCTTCTTCGAGTTCCAGAATGCCGTCGATGGTGCAGCCTGCGGGGGTGGTGACGGCGTCCTTGAGCAGGGCCGGGTGGTAGCCGGTGTCGAGGACCATTTTGGCGGCGCCAAAGGTGGTCTGGGCTGCAAGGAGCGTTGCCGTGTCGCGCGGCAGGCCGACCTTGACGCCCGCCTCGGCGAGCGATTCGAGGATGATGTAGATGAAGGCCGGCCCGGAGGCGGATAGGCCAGTGACTGCGTCCATGTGTTTTTCGTCCACGGTGACGGTGCGTCCGACGGTTTCAAAGATGCGCCTTGCCAGTTCCATCTGGGTATCGGTGACGAAGCGTCCGCGACAGAGGCCGGCGATGCCGGCGCCGAGAGCCGAGGGCGTGTTGGGCATGGCGCGGATGACGGGGATTTCGATCCCGGCAGCCTCTTCGATTGCCGCAGTCTTCACCGACGCCGCAAAGCTGACGATAGTCTTCCCAGGCGTGAGGGCGGGGCGAATCTGCGCGATGAGGTCCGGCACCTGGAAGGGCTTGACGCCGAGCAGGATCAGGTCCGCCTGTTGCGCAGCGGCTAGATTGTCGGTCGAGACATCGATGCCCCACTGGGTGGAGAGCGCGAGGGCGCGCTCGGCGTGGGCGACGGTTGCGTGAATCTGGTCGGGCGCGAAGAGGTTCTGTTTCAGAAACGCCTGAAGCAGGATGCCGCCCATCTTGCCGGTGCCAAGCACGGCGACGCGGACATGGGGCAGTTGCGCGGGGATATTCAGTTGTTCAACGGCAATATCGGACACTGTTTTTCCTTGAGTTAAGGGCGTCTGCGCATGTTCAAGCGCCAGTTAGAGATTGCTTCCAGCATACGCTTTCCGGTCTGAGAAGTTCTTTGTGTCCGGCATTTTGGCGGAGTGGATCGCGCAGGAGTAAAGATGCGCTTTATGAAAACGAGGCTTTTCGCTATCGTGGGCGAGCATAAAAGCACCAGAATAGGAGCTGGCGAGCAGGATATGGAGCGATTTAATTCTTGGAGTGAATCCTGAAAAGCAGGAGCTAAGAAGCGTTCCTGGTCGAACCGGGAGCGGGCAGACCGGAGCCACCTTTTGGCGGCTCACTATGGAGCATGGAACTCTTAGGCTGGTAGCCATTGGTCTCGCGGCCGAGACTACCAGTCGTGCTGCCTGCTGGTTGATAGCCTCTCTCTTGATATTCGGAGATAGATTTAGGTGCATTGAATTGATCTTGTGCCATAACCCCTCCAGTCGCTATTCTACGCCAAAAAACTCTACAGCACGTATCTCTTCCTTCATTACTAAAATGCCCTTTGATCGCTCGACCTTGCATTGAAACCGACCGTCACTATCGAGGATCCATAATTCTTCGAGGTAGATTTGCTCTTCGGCTGGGTTGGAGGAGGCGAACGATTCTGATCCGAATTTACCACCGATACGCTGACCATCCCTGAGATGCACGATGATCCAGAACGGAATCCTCTTTCCGAAGATGTAGTCCCATGGCTTCTGAATCGGGTTGACGAAGTGTTTAGCGACAAAAGGGAATCGGGAGAATCCAAAGTAGGCAAATGGCCAGCAGCAGGGCGCAAACACCATGACCACAAGCACGGTGAACCAAACGAAAACGAAGTGCAAGAAATTAAAATTCCCAGTACGCACAACCGCAATGTGCGGAGCGACCAGCCAAATCAATGGAAAAAGCGCAGCAAAGTTGAGTGTGCTGTATCCCATCGCATCAAAAAGTGATTTTGAGAAATCTCTCGACTCTCTCGGGACCATCAAATCATAGACTTTGATGGAGATAAATCCGGGTACAAAAAAGAGGATGAAGAGCGCAAGTTTATCCACCGTCCAAATATCCATTTTCAAGTTCCTTCCGGTTCCATAGCCAGGCTATTCTCCGTCGGTGCCGCTACACCTTGACGAGGCGCTTCTGGAGCGCTTCGAGGGTTTGTCCTTTGGTCTCCGGATAGAAGAAGAGTACGGTAAAGAACTGCACTGTGGTCATGACGGCGAAGAAGACAAAAGGCGCGCCGCCCGCGCGGGCCGCGAGTACGGGAAAGGCGAAGGCAATGGCCGCGTTCATGATCCAGTGGGAGCTGTTGCCGACGCTTTGGCCTTTGTTGCGGACGGCGTTGGGAAAGACTTCGCCGATGTAGACCCAGATGACCGCGCCCTGGGAGACAGCGAAGAAAGCAATGTAGGCGATGAGCAGCCAGAGGAGCGCGGGCTGGTGGGATTGCGTGAGGAAGATAAAGGCGACGCCTGCGAGGCAGAGTGCCGTGCCCGCCGCGCCGATGAGCAGCAGCGTCTTGCGGCCCAGGCGGTCAATCAGCGACATTCCGATGAGGGTGAAGATCATGTTGGTGGCTCCGATGGCGATGGCCTGTACGTCGCCGGAGAGTTGACTGAATCCCGCCGAGGCAAAGATGCGCGGGAGGTAGTAGAGGATCGCGTTGATGCCTGCCAACTGGTTGAATGCGCCGATGGTGATGGCGAGAAACAGCGGGTAGCGGTATTTCCACTGGAAGACCGGCTCGTTGGCGACGGCGTGGCTTTCGCGGAGCGCCTCCTGAATTTCGGCGAGTTCCTTGTCTGGATCAGGGTCGCCCATCAGCCGGAGCACCTCCATCGCTTCGTCGATTCTGGCCTTTGATACAGACCATCGCGGGCTGCGCGGAATGCCGAAGAGCATGATGAGAAACAGCACCGCCGGAATGGCGGCCACGCCAAGCTGGATACGCCACTGGATGGCTCCGAGATGGAGCAATCGGACCGCGAAATTCGAGGCGTAGGCCAGGAGAATGCCGAGCACGACGTTGACCTGGAAAGCGCCCACCAGCCGTCCGCGCCACCTGGCAGGGGCGAGTTCGGCGATGTAGACGGGACCGAGGACCGAGCTGGCTCCGATGCCCAGGCCGCCGAGAAAACGAAAGGCCAGCAGCGAGGGCCAGCTCCAGGCGAGAGCGCACCCGATGGCCGAGATCACGTAGAGAACGGCGGTGAGCCGCAGCGTCTCGCGTCCGCCGAAGCGCTGCGCGATGACACCGGCAAACATGGCACCGAGGACGGTGCCGATGACGGCGATGGAAACGGTGAACCCCTGGGCCTTGTCGCTGAGGTGATAGAGGCGCGTCAGCGCGTCCATTACGCCGGAAATCACCACGGTGTCAAAGCCGAAAAGCAATCCTCCGAGCGCGCCGCTGATGGTCGCCTTTACCAGATAAGAGTTTGGTCTCATGCGTCTCCCTTGCCTGGCGTCGCCGCGTGGCTATGCGGCCCAGAGTCACGGCAATCATATCAAGCGCTGACGAACTGCGAGTTTCGCGAGAAGCGTTTCGGAAGGAGTATCCAGGGGAAGATCAAGACGCCGGCATGACCACCAGAACACGACAGCCGGTCTTGCCCGCCGCGCTCCAGCTTACGGGCAAATCGCTTTCGAGCGAAGCGCAATCGCCTGTTTCGAGGGTCTCGCGCAATCCTCCCAAGTCGAGCAGGAGCCTGCCATCCAGAACATGCGCCAGCAAGACCTGTACGGAATTCGTCCAGGGCAGTGGCACGGTGGGTCCGGCGGCGAGATTTACCACGCATGCCTCGATCTTGCGATTTTCAGTTCCCGGATTCAGATGGATGACCTCGCCGGTGTCGGCAGTGCGGCCCTGACCCTGCGCGGCCACTCGTCGCGTGATCGAGAGAGAATGCGTTTCCGGGTCGCGGAAAAAATATCCCAGACCAACGCCATAGACTCGGCAGAGGGTGGCCATGGTTGCCAGGGTTGGCGTCATACGGTCGGTTTCCAGCTTCGAGAGCAGCGCAGCCGAAAGTCCGGTCTCGGCAGAGAGGCGCGCGAGGGTCATCCGTTTCCTGGTGCGCAGGCTGCGCAGCTTCATGCCGAGGCAGTAAGACCCGAGGAACCATTGCGCGTGGGAGATGGATTTAGCCATGTATGTTCCTTCCGTTTCGGTTTTCCTGACTCCATCTTCCGGCATGATTCCTCCGGGCTTTCTGAAAAATGTCTGACGCTTTCTACCTCCGTTGGCAGTCGCCGGGTAGCCATCAACATCGGTGTGCAGAATTGACTTGCGCAGTCTCCCTATAATGGAATCCAGTGGATTCTGTCACCCCTTCGACTGCAACCCATCCTCGGACGCAAAAGGCATGAATGAAATCTGACGCTCACCAGACCGCGCCGTTTCCTTTGGGTTTCCTTTCAGTCCTGGGCTTTCTCCTATTGTTGTCAGGGTTGTCGCCTATGCTTCGAGCCGATACCGTTCTGCTCAAAGACGGAACACATCTTTCGGGGACAGTGACACAACTGACGGGAGGCAAACTTTCGCTCACAACGTCCTTTGCTGGCGCTATCGTGATTGCTTGGGAGGAAGTGGTTGAGTGCGAGATGGACAAGCCTCTGCTGCTGGTGTTCCCGCCGCCAAGCGAAAATACTCTGGCAATAACAGGCTTTCATCGCACGGATTCCGGTCTGGTGGTCAGCACGGCTGGCGGATCGCAGACCATTCTGGAGGCTTCGTTCGTTACGCTGCGGAACGATGCCGCGCAACAGGCATATCTGGCTTCGCTGCACCCTGGCTGGACCCACGCGTGGAGCGGATCGGTAAGTGTGAACCTGGCGCTGGCCAGGGGCAACAGCAACACCACCACGGTCGGTTCTGGCATCAACCTTGCCCGCCCGACACTCACCGACAAGAGCCTGATCTATTTCAACTCTCTTTACACGCATGACGGCATCCTGAACAGCACCACCGCCAACACCACCAATGCGGGTCTTCGCTACGACCATGATCTGAATCCGCGTCTGTTCGCTTTTGTAAAACAGGATTTTGCCACGGACGCACTTCAGGATCTGAGCCTTCGCTCGGTTACTGGCGGCGGTTTCGGCTGGCATGCAATTGTCCGTCCCAGGGAGCCACTCGATCTGATGGGTGGTGTGGTCTGGACACACGAGCACTACAATCCGATACCCGCCTCGGCTACCGAACCCACTGCGGTGCCTGCGGAGATCAACAGCTTCGCCGCGCTCGAACTCGGCGAGCAGTTCACGCGTAAATTCGGCGGGAGCAGCTCGTTCACGGAAGAAGCGCAATTTTATCCGGACCTGAATCAGCTCGGTCAGTATCGCGTCAACGTGAACGCGACTCTCGATACACATATCAACCGCATCCTGAGCTGGCAGACCACCGTCAACGAAGTGGACGTCACCAATCCGCCGACCGGAACCAAAGATAACGACATCGTTCTGACAACAGGACTGGGAATCAGCTTCGCGCGGAAATAGAGCCTTTCCTCTCTGTTCAGGGGTGCAATTTGCGGGGAATGGAAAAAGAATCTCCGCACCAGCATTTTTTGCTGTCCAGATCCGCTCGGGTCGTCTATCGTTACAGCTAAATTGACACAACCGCAATCTGACGAAAATACGTCCGATGCGCATGTTTCCTGCTGTCCCCTTATGTGAGCGAGGTGTGACTCGTTCCATTTTGCATATCGGAATCATTGCGGAGATTCAGTTCCGCGAAAGAAAATGTGAACTACGTAGAGCGTGTTTCATATATGCCAGGTGGCTTCGGTCGATTTCCTGAGACCCGCTTTGATTGCGGGTCTCATCCGTGACTTTTTCAGCTTTCCTGGTTTATGAAACACGCTCTGGTCCCTGTACCACTTGCCCCAGGCAGCTATGACAAAATCGCCGTCTTCTCCGATCCCGCCGGACCCCCTGACCGAGTTTTCCTTTGGTCCGTTCCGGCTGCAACGGGACGGAACACTGATGCGCAATGCGGAGATCGTGGCACTCTCGCCGAAAGAGTTGATCCTGCTTCGAGAACTGCTCCGGGATGCGGGTCAGGTAGTTTCTTCTTCGCGGTTGCGCGAGGCAGCCTGGGGCACGGTTCATGTCTCTGCCGACAGCCTTCCCCGCTGCATCTGTTCGCTGCGCAATCATCTTCGGCTGGCCAACTGCATTGCAACCATCTACAAGCGCGGGTATCGCTTGACCGTGCCTGTTGAGTGGCATGGGCCAGCCCATGCCAGACAGGCAGCAGAGCCGCATCCGCCACTTACGGATTGGCCCCAGCCGTTGCCTCTGCTGGCGATCCTGCCCTTCGGGGCAAGTCCGGGATTGCCATCTGCGCTCGGTCAGGGGATCGCGGAAGAGGTCATCTTTCAGATGTGTCGCCTGCGACCCTTGGTCGCCCGGATACTGGCTCGGGACTCCGTGTTTCAACTGGACGCGCAGGGGTTTACAGCCATTGAGGTTGGCCGGCATTTGAGCGCTGAACTGGTAATTACGGGCACTCTTCTTGCGCGTCCGACGAGCTATCGCCTGCGGCTGGAAATGATTCGAATTCGGGACGAGGTGCAACTGTGGAGCGAGGATTTCCTGGTGCCACGGGAAGCCATCGCCACAATCGACCAGCAACTGACAAAGCGTGTAATCGTTCATCTTACGAACTCGCTGCCCTCTGCCGCGGCACCTCCGCTTCGCTTGAAACTCCCGCAGCACCCAGGGCGCATTCGCCAGCTTGCGGCGCAGGCCGATGTTGCGGAAGCCCCGGACTCCGCACTGGATCATGACGCCTATGTCCTGTGGTTGCGCGCGCGCAGCCAGTGGAATACGCTTGAACGGCATCAGACGCAGGATGCGATCCAGACTCTGCAACGGGTGATCGAGCTGGAGCCGTCGCTGGTGGCGGCGCGTATTCACCTGGTCCATTCTTACCAGCAGCAATCCTTTCAGGGATATATACGACCGGAGGCTGCTGCCGCGTTGGCGCGAGAACAGGCCGAGGAGATTGGCAACTACACCGGAGCTTCGCACTCCGTGCAGGCGGCACTGGGCTGGATCGCCCTGCATCACGATCGCAATTTTGCAGCCGCGTCGGTCGCGTTCCGGATGCTCGATGCCATTGATTACGATTCCTGGACGATTCCGTACCGAGTTCGTTTTGCGCTGGCGACGGGCCAGTTTTGCAATGCGCAAGGGCTTCTCGAGGACGCTATCGGACGCGATCCATACGCGCCATCCCATCATGGCCAGTTGACGTGGACACTTCATCTCCTGGGAGATGGGGACGGCGCAAGGCGACAGGCCGAGAAATCGCTGCAACTGTTTCCTGAGCATCCGATGGTGCTGCTATTCGGCGCGATGGTGCTGGCTGCGGATTCGAGAGGGCTGGATTCGCAGCGCGAGGCGGCGCTCGAGGCGAGCCGCCTGCTGACCCGCAAAGCGCCCTACTTTGATGCCGCGCACGCGGTCGAAGCATTTGTCCTGGCGCGGTGCGGACAAACGCGGCAGGCACGATTGATTCTGGAACGGCAGATGTGGCTTGCCCGCGAGCGTTATGTGCAGCGCTCGTTTCATGTTCCGGCACTGGTTGCGCTTGGCGACGATCAGTCCGCGCTCGAGGAACTTTCCGCGGCGGAGGTGTCTCGCTGCCCATGGTTTTTTGAGCTGCTTGCCGATTCTCGCCTTGCTCCGCTGCACGATGCGCCGGAATTTCTCCGTTTGCGTACGCTTCATGCGAGGATGCTGGCCTGATCCGCGCCTTCGCCGAATGAGTGGAACTCAAATCGGTTCAGGTAAAGCGATAAATCTAGCCAAAGTACAGCCCGGCTTAGTAAAGTTGCCTAGAACTCAGCGGGGATGGTTTCCGGTGCTGGAATCCGAGGCGCGGCTTGCTTCGGGATTTCTGTTTCTGCTGATTTGTGAAGGGACCCATACCTATGCAGCGTCGATGTTTGCTTTTGCTTCTCGTTTTGACCAGCGCTTGTCTGGCCCAGCAGCCGGATTATCGGAACACGCAACTCACGCCCGAGGCGCGCGCGCACGATCTCGTTTCGCGCATGACGCTCGATGAAAAAGCATCCCAGCTTGAAGACTGGGCACCCGCCATTCCCCGGCTCGGGATTCCCGACTATCAGACCTGGAATGAAGCGCTGCACGGGATCGCGCGCGCCGGTTATGCAACCGTATTTCCTCAGGCGATAGGAATGGCGGCGACCTGGGACCCTTCGATGGTGAACGGGATGGGCGAGGTGATTGCGACCGAGGCGCGCGCCAAATACAACGAAGCACAGCGCGAGGGCAATCACCGCATTTTCTACGGGCTGACATTCTGGTCGCCGAACATCAACATCTTTCGCGATCCGCGCTGGGGGCGCGGACAGGAGACATATGGCGAGGATCCATTCCTGACGGCGAAGATGGGCGTCGCTTTTGTCACCGGTGTGCAGGGCGACGATCCCGACCACCCGAAGGCCGTGGCCACCAGTAAACACTTCGCGGTACACAGCGGGCCCGAGTCGCTGCGCCACGTCTTCGACGTGCATCCTTCGCCGCGCGACCTGGAAGAGACTTACCTGCCGGCGTTTCGCGCCACGGTCATCGATGGCCACGTGAAGTCGGTGATGTGCGCCTACAACGCGATTGATACCTTTGCCGCCTGCGCCAATACCAACCTGCTGCAGGATCATCTGCGCAAGGCGTGGGGCTTCAATGGCTTTGTGGTCAGCGATTGCGCGGCCATTGTGGACGTAGCGAACGGCCACCACAACGCGCCAGACATCCTGCACGCGGCGGCGCTGGCGATTCAGGCTGGCACGGATCTGTCATGCAGCATCTGGTCGCCGGGGTTCAATACGCTGGCCGAAGCGGTGCGCGAGAAACTGGTTCCCGAGGATTACGTAACGCGCTCTGCGGAGCGGCTCTACACGGCGCGCTTCGAGCTGGGGCTATTCGACCCGCAAGGAGTGAATCCTCTGGATGCGATTCCGTTCAGCGCGAACGATTCCGCAGCGAATCGCGCCAAGGCTCTGCAAGCTGCGGAAGAAGCCATTGTGTTGCTGAAGAACGACGGGACGCTGCCGCTCGCCAAGGCTCCGGCCAGCATCGCAGTGGTCGGGCCGGATGCGGATCAGATCTTCGCACTGACCGGCAATTACAACGGTATTCCTCACCATCCGGTGATGCCGATCGATGGCGTCGCGGCGCAGTTCAAGAGCTCGACGATTCACTACGCTCAAGGCTCGACACTGGCGGATGGTTTCAAGGTTCCGGTGTCGCGCAGCGCCTTTGGCGGCGGCCTGAAGGTGGAGTTTTTCGCGACGCCGGACTGGACCGGTCGTGCGGTTGTGACACGGACGGAACCGAA
>JAJZFR010000275.1 GCA_021805265.1 Acidobacteriota bacterium
GGAAGCCAAAGCTTGGAATCGAAAGATGAACCGCAACCACATCACCATCAACTGGCAGTTCACGCGCAAAAAGGCGCGCCAGAAGTTCGGCTATGAAAGAAACAATATCATGCGGTCATAGACCTAGAGCGCTCGCTCGGCAATGAAATTGGCAATGGGATTTATGCACCCAATTCATGCTTGTTTGCTCCTGTGCATTCAAATACTCTGTGCTATCGTCGACGCGAACTACTGATTGGGGTCCGCTCCACCGGTGCTTGCACCTATAGCTTTGCTTTTGTGAGGCGGCGCAGGAAGCTATCCTTCGCGGCATGTGTTTTGCGAAGCTCTTCCATTGCCAAGAGGAATTCATCCTCACCTCCCTGACGGACAGCCAAGTCATGCAAGTCGGTTAGCAGTATCACAGCCCGGTCGTAATCATTTGGCTGCCGTTTCTGAATGAGCGCATCCACCTGTTTCCAGACCGCTTTTTCCCGCTTTGCAAGCTGGTCCAGGAAGAGTGCCCGGTCTGCTTCTTCCTTTGCCTTTTTCACCGCCGCTTCCGCTGCTCGCTGCGCATTCAATTTCCGCATACGTTCCTCGGCGCAGGCATGGGATGCTGTCAGAAGATCGGCGATTGTGCGCCGCTCTACTGTGCCGTGATCGGAGACAGAGTCGTTCTCATGCTCGAAACGGCGTAGCAGCTCAATCCTCCATTGTTCATTGGATTCCGATAGTGCGTTTACGAGCAGGCCATCTTTCTCTTTTTCGGTCAAGCCTCGAATCCAGGTCGTGAGATCCTTGCGCGACGGCCCTGGTTTTAACGGCTCTGAAGCAGAGGCGGCAACTTCGACGAGGTCCTCATCGATTCCGAGAAACTCGATCAACGAATCGTATGGCGTGGACAGTTCGCGCAGGCCAGCAGGCACGGGAGGTTCCAACACTTCGTCGGAGAATTCCCCATTTTGCACACTGAAAAGCCATCCGAGGTAGAGACAGCGGAAGTCGCGGCGAAGCAGATCACCGCGCAAAGAAATCAACGATCCCATCCAGCCTGTCCCGTCATCCCAATCGTCGTCCTGCTCAACTTCGCTTTCAAAGGAAAGCATCACGAATTTTCCAGAACTGCGCACCTGCGCTGACTTCCCTGGGAGCATTGCTTTGACTTGCTTCGCGTCAACCAACTCCTGCGGCAAACGAAGATGGAACTCTCGTGTCCCCCAATTTGCCACATAGACAAATGCATCGAAATACTTTTCCAGCAGTTTGAGCGGATCGGCCTTCAGGTCGCCCCACTCATAGTGATTCGTGAAGCTCGTAGAAGTAATAACGGCGCGCGTGGATATGGACCGCAGGGCGGTCATCTCGGTTTTTGTCAGTGCATGATCGATTGCTTTGAAGTCATAATACTGGTATTCGCTCATTAGAACCCTTTGCGCCAATAGCTGTATGCTGCAATCCACTCCGCGCCTACCGGTGCAGGTTTGGGCAGAGGTAGATCGAGAATTTCAATTCTCTGTTTCATCCCATCTCGTTGACAGACCGCGACAATCCGACCGTCGCGGGTCATATCGACTTTCTCCACAACGGCTTCCACGCCGAGGATGCTTACTGAAAATGGAAGCGAAAGATGCTCTTGCATCATGGTGAGCAAACCAACTTTTTGCTCGTCTTCGCCGTAAGCATCGACGATGGCTTCCTCGATCAGAGCTTCCAGTTTCGTCTTGCTGAGAACCGGAAGGTTGGTTTCCGGTTCAGGTTTCAGCTTGCGAATATCCATATGGACCACCACGGCCTTGCTTTGTTTCGGTGTCATATATCTCCATCTCCTCCGACTGATTCTGCGTCCGGCCTCTCCAAGCCAGTTGCTTGTCGTTCCCTTCCAAATACGTCATAGGGAGTATTGCAAATTCTGTAGCCAATAGCACTGTAGCCTTTTAATCGTCGCGCATACATTCTAGCCAGCATTTGAACATTGGAATCGACATAGTCGTAAACCCGGACGACACGTTTAGCGTCGTACAGTCGATGCAGGCGTCCAACGTACTGCTGCAATGTGCCCTTCCACGAAATCGGCATTGCCAGGAATAACGTGTCTAGACGAGCATCGTCAAAACCTTCGCCGATGTAACTGCCTGTTGCCAGTATGACTCTTGGCGCGCTCTCCGGCACAGCGGCAATTGCCTCTGCAATTAACCGTCGCTGTTTCTTCCCCATCCCGCCCTTCAAAACAAATACGTTTTCAACTTTGCCTGCGAGAGCCGTCTCGAAATACGTCAGGTGTTCAGTTCTTGCTGTGAGTACCAACGGCGAACATCCATCTTGAACCACACGCAGAAGATCACTGACGATCAGCTCATTGCGGGTGTTGTCATTTACAAGCGCGGCGTACAATTCTTGAATTGTTGTGTCAGCCTGTTCAGGTGGCGAGCAGAATTCTGTCAATCGAGGAATTACTTCATGCTCAAACGGAGATGATGCCGTCATTGAACGCGCACGAAGCTTGTATCGTATTGGACCGCACTGCATATAAATGATGGGGTGGTGTCCATCTTTGCGCTCAGGCGTCGCAGTCAGGCCAAGGACATACTTTGCCTTTACCTGTTTCATCACCTGTTCGAATGTGAATGCAGATAGATGATGGCATTCATCGACAATGACCTGACCGTACTCTGCGACGAAATCCTTCACCCCGGCTTTATCGTGAGTGCTTTGGATAATGGCAATATCAATACAGCCACTCGGATCGCTCTTGCCTCCGCCAATCTGACCAATTGACTTTTTCGGAAGGTTGAGAAACATCTCCAATCTGGCGTGCCATTGATCCAGCAACTGTTGGCGGTGAACCAGTACGAGTGTATTCACTTTCCGCTTCGCAATCATCCAAGCGGCCAAAGCGGTCTTTCCGAACGCGGTAGGAGCGCACAGAATGCCATCATCGTGTTCGGCGATCATAGCGGCAGCATCGAGTTGAACCGGACGCAATTGGCCAGAGAACTCCACGTCAATTGAACGGCCCGCAAACCGTTTATCATCGATCACCGTCTTGATGCGGTGCGTTTCAAGTAGCTGTATGACTTCAGCAATACAACCACGAGGTAACGCAATATAGTTGGCGAGGTCTTCTCCACACGCAATGACCCGTGGTTTGTTGAACGTCGGTAGGCGCATTGCCTGAGATTTATAGAACTCCGGATTTTGAAATGCCGCCAGACGTAGAAGCCGGTTCAACATCGCAGGAGGAAGCCCATCTTTCTCGACATACACGAGATTCGACCGAACAACCTGTATCCGCGCTGGAAAAGGTCCGGGGATTTCGCGTTCTGCTCTCGCCTTTGATGGTGGCAACATCCATGGATCAACGTCTTCATCGTCAACATTGCTGATTCTGACACCGATTATGTCTCCGTGTTTTTGCGCCTCCAGGACCACTGCTTCAACGGCGTCAGCAGGCATCCTCTTCACGCTTGCCAGAAACTCCCATTGATTTGGATAGGGGCGGAACTCTGTATCGATAAAGACGCTGTTCCCGTTTGCGCGCGGTGCCTTTTGTAGCGGGAGAGCGATCAGATTGCCAAAACCGCCTTTGGGCATCGTGTCTTGGTTTGGAAAAAAGCGGTCATAGGAATCCAACCCTATCTGGTGGCGGGATTCCATTGTTCGAGTGAGAACTACACAGCCAAGTTTTCGCGCGATTGTGGCTGGAATTGCTCGCTCAAAAAATATCCACACATGGCCGCCATTTCCTGATCGCGAACGCTCCAATGCTGCTGAGACGTTGAGTTCGCGGCAGACTTCGAGAAATGCAATGGTGTCTTGCTGCCATGTCTTCTTGTCAAAATCGACCGCTAAGAACCAGCACGTCTCATCCTGTAGAAGCGGATAGAGTCCTACGGTATGCTCGCCAACAAGATGCGCGCGCACAACGTCATCAGTGAGCGGTCTGTAAGTTCGTGTTTGACGATCAACCTTCTTGCGATCTTCGGCTGTAGCACTCAGATAAGACTTCCAGTCGCGGTCTGCCTTGGGCATGTATCCAGTTCGACCGTCGGCATTCTCCCAACGAATGGCATATACATCGTCACGGCCACGGAACAGACTGCGAAACAGGGTGATTCGCTGTGCCGCAGTGCCCACTTTGGGGTTCGATTCAGAACCAGAGATTCTTGGGGGCGGGCCAGTGGAATTTGCAACCTCTGGGATTGGTATTCCATGCGTGATCAAGAGACTTCGCAGACGGAGGTTCTCCTCCTGCAATCGCTGCACTTCTTCGCCGGACATCTCAGAGCTTGGAAGTGAACCCTCGACTTTGTTCATACGGGATCTCCGCGCACATCGCCAATGCATTGGCAGCGAAATGATTACACATCGCAAGGTACATACCTTTGACAATCAGGTATGTGTAGCCGCGACCAGCTACAGCATCTGGAGTCATGGTGTCTTGTTGAGCGACCACTGCACTTGTCCGGCAATGAAGTTTGCGAAGGGGCGCACATCACTTTCGATGCTGGCATGATCAAGTGCGCTCAGGTATTCGGCGCGGTCATCGACACGGATCACTGTCCAAGGATAGCCGCCAGAGGCCAGCAGCACATTCATCAGAAAGCGCGCCATGCGGCCATTGCCGTCCGGATACGGATGAATATAGCCAAAGAGCCAGTGCCCAAGCACGGCGCGCACACACGGCTCTTGTTCACTCTCGATCAAATCCAACAAAGCAGGCATCGCATCCCTGACCGCTTCCCAGCGGGGTGGAACATAGCGGGAATTGCGCAAGTAAACGGCATCATTCCGATAGCCAGCTAAAGCCGACGCAGGAATCAAACCGGCGGCAACGCACGGTTCAAACAGTTCTCTATGCCATTCGCGGTGGTCTGTTCTTACTACAGCACCTGCATTCTTGCCTTCAAGAACCTGGAGCACGCTTGCCTTGACCTGTTGGAATGCTTGCCAGTAGCCACGCGCTGCAAGTGCATCGCGGTTGTGTTTGTCGGCCTCATTATGCTTGGGGTCCCATTGTCCAGAGATTACGCGCTCAATCAATTCCGGGCTTACGCGATAACCCTCAATCGACAACGAGTGATAGGCATCGTTTTTGTAAATGTCATCCACATGTGCGAGATATGCCTCGGCTTTGTCGGGCAATCCAGGCGGCGGCGGAAAGATTTCCAGCACGGCATCACGCGTAGAGGTCCATAGAGCCTGAATTCGGCTGACAACTGGAGCCTCCGTGAAGCGATTCGTGGCAAAGATGGTTTGTCCATTCGCGTATGGATCAGACTCGCGTACATCGTATCCGGCGCGCTTCATCGTGGATAGAATCTCGTCTGCCTGTTCCGCGCGACCGGCTCGGCGTAGCGCGCCAGCGAGACGGCCCGCGACGGCAGAATGACCGCCATCCAATAGAATGCGCAGAAGATTCGAAGTGTCTGTGATACGCGCAAGAACGACTTGGGTTTCCAAGGAATGATGACGGAAGAACGATTCCGGGACACGCACAAGCGCAGCTTCGGACGTAAAAAGTCGCAGGGCATCACGACGCGTCAATTGATTTTGTGGCGGCATTTTCGCCTGCTTCAGATCGTAGAGCGCAGTGCGAAAAGGAAGCGCGATTGTATTGTTGTGTCCCTTGCGACTGTAGACCGTGGCCTGAGTTGGAACAACCGTGTTTTCGGCATGAAGCAGCAGCGACTGTTCCGGCGAAAGATGCCAGTCTGCGCCGAATCGTTCATTGCAATACGCTGCGCAGAACTCCCAAAAGGATGCAAACCATGCGGTACTATCTCCAGGACGAGCGCCAGGGCTGGTCGACATAAGCCACCCTTTGACGACTGGCTGTAGAAAACCATTCTTCACCAGCCGGTCACGGTGAACGCGGCTCATCTGCCCGGCTTGAAAGACATGCTGTCCGTTCTGGTGCAATTCGCGGAGAACTTCGAGGGAAGCGGCGAGTTTTTCATTCGGAGTGGCCATAGCCTTCTGTACCCCTGCACGTTTATTGCGACGTGCGAATACAAGTTTATTATGACGTGCCAATGCAAGTCTATTGTGAAGTGATAGCGCAAGTATATCTTGCTGTTCCGGGGCAAGTGTTTTCTGTATCTCGATTATGCGCCGGCAATCGAACCGGAAGCCGCTACGCAGAGAATCACGCCGCAATCTGTTCATATCGAAGAAATTGCTCGGGGACTCGGATTGGGCTTGTAGCTCCGGAGCGGATAATGACATTCCCCGGATAGACAGAGCATAGCCGAGGCCGGACCGGAGTCAAGGCTGCGCTGAAGCGCGCCGCTTCGCGGTCGTAGAGCCTTGACACCGGCCCTCGTGCCTCGGCACTCCCTCATCAACGAATAGCCTTTCAAACGCGGATGCGCGCCGCTATCTCTCGGGTGGATTTTCGCGACATCTCTGCCTCGTCGGCATAACGCGGCCATGATGCAACGGCTGCTTTCACCTTCTCCAGAATCTCCGACGCATTGCGGATTCCGTGCTGCTTGCCCAGTGCCTGCAGTTGAACTGCGCCGGGATTCTTGCCCTCGCCCAGAACCAGCATGCTCTGCTCGCCGCCCGGGCCATCGGAGAAGACCAGATCGTAAGCAGGCGCGAAGACCCACTCGTTTCGATCATTCAGCAGGAAAGAAAAGTTCTTTGCGTGATCGTCGCGGTTATGAGCGAGTACATTGAAGCAGGCCAGTGCATAAACCTTTTCCGCTTCCTTGACGTTTCGGGTCAACGCCATGGCAACGCGCAGAACCATCTCGTAGTCAAGACTGGGGCTGCGATGGTCGGCATGAATCAGTCCGCTGAGGCTGTGCATGTGGATGCGCGCGTCACCCTCCCTGTCAAACCGTTGCGTGCCGAAATACCGGCTTCGCCTCGTTCGGAACAGATGCGTTCCAGGCATCTCGATGCCTGCATCCTTCGCCATCCGGCTATACGCATATTCGATGGCGCCGATATCCTTCGCATCCTGCGACGACGGAAATTTGATCATCCAATGCGCAAAGCCCGGTCGCAGTTGCTGTCCGCCGTGCAGGATTCTCTTTCTGTCGGCACTTACCTGCGCAACGATCTTCGGTCGCGCTCCCGACGAGGATCCATTGAGCCGAAACAACTCTTCGAGAACCGATTCCTCTTCTCCTTCCAGAACGGAAGATGTTTCTGCGGCGATTTTGTCGAGCGCGAGAGGCGCATCCTCGGTCACGTCAAAGCCCTGTTCCGGCTCATAACTCAGAGCGCCCATGCCGTTTCGCCCCACGTATGCCAGTCGGTCGAGCGGATTGAGCTGACCACGCCGGATGCCATGCTTCTCCACTGCACGATCCAGCAGCAGGCGGCCCCAGCCGTCCGGCAAGCTGTCGTTGAAGACGCCGAAAAGACCGTCGAAGATGGTCGTATCGGCCGCGAACACTCCCGGCCGGAGAGGGAGCTTGACGGGCGAGATATCAATGCCGGAGGAGAGAAATGCGACATCGTACTCAAACAGAATCCGTCGGTCCCTGAAGGCGAGACGGCCTACTTTGTGGCGTTGACTGCGCGCGTCAAGAAAGACGTTCAACAACTCAACCGGGCTATGTGCCATGGCGATGTCCTTTCCTGCCCGAGGCATGGCGGCGCAGTTTCGGCGTCGCCAGCAGCGCATCCAGAGACTGGGGAATTGGCATTGTCCGGTCTTCGGCAGCCAGCCTGTCGAAATCGTCCAGGCACGCGAGCACCTGAGCCAGCTTCAGAAGCGAATGCAGCGCAATCAGCCCATGCCGCTCGAACCGCTTGAGCGAAGCCCAGGTCACGCCGGAGCGCTCCGCAAGCTCCTTCTGCGTCAGGTTCATGGCCAGACGCCGCGCCCTGAACCGCGCCGCAAGCTCGGCTTCAACCTCCTGCACGGTATTGAAATATACAGTCATTATTTTATTGCTTATATGCTATTTTACACTAAAAAGACAATATATTAACCGCATAATCCTATTGCCGCCTGCTGAAGCACAAGCGACGACGATCTCTGCAGCGACGAGGCGGAAGCGCCGGAGCCATCTACTCGGCCACACCGGCTGCGATCTGCGCGCAATCCATCCGCAGCCTCCCGTTGTCATTGAAGACCAGTCCATAGAAGCGGAAGACCGATCCGGTGCTCACCGGCGTCAGTACCGCAGTGCTGCTGTCGGCATAGACCTGGACGGTGTTGGGAGCGGTCGGAACCACCGGCTGCCCGGCATTCGCCGCCGCCAGAATGGGAAACAGATCGTAGGGCGCAAGCGTGACCGTGTAGACCGTAAATCCGCCGCTGGCGGAGACGGCCGTCACCGTTCCATTGATCGTCTGCGGCACCAGCTCCACCGTGGTGGCCGGGAATGAGTTCGTGGAAAACTCGACAGCGGACGAGATGTTGGCCGCAACCAGAAGATTCTGCCCCGGAGTGGCGCTGGCCGCCTGAAAGACCGCAGGAAAGGGCAGGTTTTTTACATTCGGAAACTGGGTTGAGATCTGCGAGGCTGCCTGCGCATATCCGACCGCTGCGAAGTTTTCCGCTACCGCTCCGGTAGCCAGATTGGAAAGCGCAAGCAGGGTTGACGGAGGATTGCCCAGAAACAGAACCTCGCCGCTCAGGACGTCCACGTTGGCCGTATTCGTATCGATCACCGCAACGCGCGTGGCCAGCAGGCTGCCATCCGGCTGCAGGGAGACATCCATATCCACCGGCAGACCGGCGCTCAGCCCTGAGAGATTCTTTACGCCAAAAAAGGCTGTGCTGCCATTGGTGGACACCTGCCAGACGGGCCCCGGACCCTCCGATTGTTGATTCAGCCCATTAGCTATAAACGTCCCGTTCGCGGCATTCACCGCGGTGACGACCCCATACATTCCGACCGACCGCCCGTTGGTGCTGTTCGTCGGCTGCGCGGCAATGTTCATCGTCATCAGCGTAAAGGTGGGATTCAGAGGCGCCGAGACTCCAAGGGTGCAGCCGCCGGCAAACTGGAACGACTGCGAGACATCGAGATCCAGATCGATGGCCATGGCCGTTCCCGTCACCTGGATCGGCTGCGGCAGGTTCACTGTCACAACCGGCGTTGTTCCCGGAGAAATCAACGCCGAGTTCACCAGATGCAGCCCAACGCACGTCGGCGAAGCACCGCCGAAGACGGCAAAGGCCGAAACGTAGGTATCCTGCGGAATGCTGGCCGTCACCAGCGGCTGTGGATTTCCATTCAGGTGGATATACTCGGCGCCGATCGGCGTGGAGAAGACGGTGACGGTGTTTCCACTCTGACTCTTCAGCATCAGGCTTTGCAATGTCAGCGGAAGTGCCACCAGTGCATCGTTGGACGTGCTGGATGCCATCACCACCACCGTGGTTGCGCCTGGCTGAACCGTCTGGGTGGAAGAGCCGCCGCAGCCGGACAGTACGACAGCAGCACAGAAGACGAAAAGCAACGCAAGGAGTGGGCGGAAAACGTGCAGGGAGAAATGGCTTGGCTTGCCAGCGAAGGGGAAGTGGGAGCGCATACGGGTACCTTTCTGCCAATCTTGCGGGCAAAATCATATTAGCAGCGGATTTCCGATTCCGTCTGGCTTGGGATTGCTGATATTGGATCGAAGCAAAATCCTCATTCCGAGGGCGTATTCCAACAGCTCAGGACGCCTTTCGGAGCACACTGATGGCAGGACGCGGCGGATACCAGTTCTGGATCGCTGCTTCCAACGTGCGAAACCAGATGCAGCTCGGCTCCGGCCTCGTCTTCCGATTCTGAAAAGTCAGAGATTCAGTGTTGCCGTCCGGCTAATACCACTTGATCTCGCTCACTTCGGCAATGCGTTCCTGAGCAGCAGCAGGCCTCAGATAGCGCAAGGTCGTCTCGAGATCCGAGTGTCCGGCGTACTCCATCACCGTGCGCGGGTCAATGCGGTTTCTGAGCCAGGTTGTGATGCAGGTACGACGGAATTTGTGCAACTCGAACTCCCCACATCCCAACTCACCCTTGCGCCACGGATGCAGTTCTCACACCAGCCACATTCGATTCCAGCGCGCCGCGCCATGCGCTTGACCATCACCAGCAGCTTCCTGTTGGGCTTGCCTTTCGCGGTGGGGACAATCAGATTCTGGTCCGGCTGGGTATCCCTCCAGGCTTTCAGCTTCTTGAGAAAGTCGAGCGGAATGGGAATATCCCTTTGCGCGTAGTCCTTCACCGTGAAGTTGAATTTTTGTTTGCTGCGGATGCGGAAGACGGATCCATGCCAGCTGATGTCCGTGAATTCAGCGTTCTGTATCTCCTGATCCCGCAGTCCCAGTTTCAAGGCCATGTCACAAACCATAGACTCATACGGTGTGGCCACGCGAAACATACTCGGCAGCAGATACCTGGACAAGAATCGGTTTGCCTAAGAGCATATAACGGCATTATTATCAGTAGTATATATACCAATACGGGGTTGATGATTTCGATTTAAGGTAATGTGTGTACGGTAGGCATAAAGCGGAAAATGGGCAGAGCTTTTTACAGACGCAGCAAAGTGTCAACGGTGGACACATTGCATCAGGAATCCGCTTCTGAATCTGCTGTGCTTTGCTGAAGCGAAGATGAGACTTGCACACTGCATTCTTTCAGTTGCATCAAATCGGCGGTCACGGAAGTCAACACCTATTGGAATTGTTCTTCCATCTGGTTGTTTCTCGAACATCAGAAATGCAAGTTTCTCGCCCGTGCGTTTGTGCAGGGATGCTCTGTCGTAAAAAAAAATCACCGATGATCTTCTCATTTTCCTATTTTCGTTTTATGTTCTGAGTTGAGTTAACCTCAGGAGGTAAATCATGAATATTACCCCAGAACAATCCACGACGATCTTTGAACCGCCTCGCGCAGTTTGTTATATTTTCCAAAAATTACACGATGCCATACTCGGCATCACTAACCTGCGCGAGCCAACGAATGCAGACTTGTCTAGCTTTTGTGAGATGCTGGATTTGTCGTCCAATGTCCCCGCAGACGAGGTTGAAATCCTTAAGGGGCTGAGCCGCGTACGGCAATGTCTTCTTGTGTTTTTCGCTTTTAGTTGGGTTCGAATTCGCATCATAAGTACCGCATCGAATTTGAATATTTCACAACTCACGAAAGCGAACCAAGAGACACAAAAAGCGCAGAAGCAAATTCGCAAGGCACTGCAATCGATGATGGATAGCATCGACACCATGAAATGTTCACCCGGTGCGTGGCTGCAAGTTGCTCGCCGTCATCAGAAGATAGCAGAGTCTCTAAATAAATTGGAGCGCCTGCTGACTACAAATATGACTACTCGTCGGCGCAGACAGGCATTCCTCTCGTCGCTTCAATATTTCATATTGCTGGGAACGGTCGTATCTGTGCGTGGTTTTTCATTAGACACACAAGGCGGTAATGGATGGTTTCGGCGCATGATCAGGAGAATTGCCGGACCTCCGCTCAATGTAAGTAACGCAATGATCTGGCGTATCGTTTGCGCCGCGGAATCCTCTGTGAATCTACATCCTACGGCAACTACAACCATCTACAGCAAGTTCGTGCGCAGAAAGCCAATGCCATCATTTTTTTTCGATCAGCATGTAAAAGAACTGAAGTAAAGCTAGACGAAATGTGCTGGGCAGGATCACCACACTGGATTTCGACGCAGCGCTTGAGTACTTATTCCACTCGCACGTTGACGCGAAGTGGTATCGCGTCTCTGCTGGGGTATGCCTGCGTATGAACGGAAGAGATGCACAGCGAGTTCTCACATCAGCGTTTCTGCACGATAACGTACGATATTTTTCGCACATTTGATTTGAGTTTTATGCTAGGTAGGTTGGTACAAGCAGGAGGAGCGAGACCTCTGAGGCGGAAACGATGGAGCCAACCATGGAAGCGGGATTGGAATCGGCCGGCGGGATGAAGACTGTGCCGGGGCCGGTGGTGCAGATCGACGAAGGGCGCATTCAGGCGCATTTGGACGAGGTGGTTCGGGCAACGGTCGAGGAGACGCTGAACGGGCTGCTGGATGCCGAGGCGGACCGGCTGTGCGGCGCGCGGAAGTACGAGCGGACCGAGGGCCGCAAGGACACACGTGCAGGCAGCTACGACCGGCATTTGCAGACCAAGGCAGGCGATGTGACGCTGACCGTGCCGAAGCTGCGCTCCTTGCCCTTTGAGACCGCGATCATCGAGCGTTACCGGCGGCGGGAGTCATCGGTGGAAGAGGCGCTGATCGAGATGTACCTGGCCGGGGTGAGCGTGCGACGGGTGGAAGACATCACGCAGGCTTTGTGGGGCACGCGGGTGAGCGCCTCGACGGTCAGCGACCTGAACCAGAAGATCTACGGCAAGATCAACGAGTGGCGCGAGCGGCCGCTGGTGGGCGATTTTCCGTATGTGTTCCTCGACGGCATCTGGCTGAAGCGCAGCTGGGGCGGCGAGGTGAAGAACGTCTCCGTGCTTGTGGCCATTGGCGTGGCGCAGAGCGGCTACCGCGAGATATTGGCGGTGAGCGAAGGCGCCAAGGAAGACACCGCCAGCTGGACCAACTTCCTGCGCGAGATGAAACAGCGCGGCCTGAAGGGCGTTGAGCTGTTCGTCTCCGACAAGTGCCTGGGTTTGGTTGAGAACCTGGCGGACTTCTTCCCCGAGGCCAAGTGGCAGCGTTGCGTGGTGCACTTCTATCGCAACGTGTGGACCGCTGTGCCCACCGGCAAGGTGAAGGAAGTGGCTGCCATGCTGAAGGCCATTCACGCCCAGGAGGATGCCAAGGCAGCTAAAGAAAAAGCTCTCCAGGTGGTAGAGAAGCTGCGGCTGATGAAGCTGGCCAAGGCGGCAGAGATCGTCGCCAACGGGATCGACGAAACGTTGAGCTACTACGCCATGCCGCCGGAACACTGGCGCTGCATCAAGACGAACAATCCGCTGGAACGGCTCAACCGGGAGATTCGCCGACGAACACGCGTAGTCGGAGCGTTCCCCGACGGTCAATCGGCGCTGATGCTGGTGGCCGCGCGACTACGGCATGTTGCCGCGACTAAGTGGGGTACTAAGCGCTACCTGCAGATGGACCGGCTGGCCGAGATCGTGGCCATCGCCTGACCGCTTTGCTGCTGGCCCCCTCGGGGGCCAGCAGCAAAACAACCCAAACCCAACAACCTTCCTGAATAAGACGGAAGATCGAAAGTGCGAAAAACTCTGGACACTACCCTCCGTACGCAACTCGCCAAAGTGCTTAAGGAGCCTCTGCGCAGGTGCGTGATTTTGTAGCGATGACTTGACCGCAGATGATTTCCTGGTTTTGAATCAGTTTTCTTTCCGGAGAAGCGTGTTGCTGCTAGTCTATTTCGCCTCTGTGATGCCGTTTTTCGGCCTCAAGAGACACTACGCCCTTTGCGGGGCCAGCCGGTTGCGGTGCAGGTACAGATTGACCAGCGCGAAGGCCGCGCACAACCACTGATGATTCTTCCAGATGCCACGGTAACGA
>JAJZFR010000393.1:0-1221 GCA_021805265.1 Acidobacteriota bacterium
GCACTCCAGTTGGTGATCGAGGCAATGAACTTCGCGCCGATGAAGTAGCTGAGGAAGCCGATGGTCATGGCTCCCCAGGCGTCGAGCACGCTGATGCGGATGGGCAGCGACGGGTTCGAGATGCGGGAGGAGACGACCGTGAAGGCTGCGCTGAGGATCGCCGAAGCGATCAGGCGGATAAGGAATCGCCCGACGGCTCGCGCGCCGAGGGAGGTCGTCAGTCGCTGGAAAAATCGCGTGAGCGGATTTCCGCCCTTTTCTTCGGGAGCGATGCTGGTGAGCGAAGCATTGAAATCGTGAAGGATGGACCCTGGCTCACTGGCCTCGGTAAAGATGACATAAAGCAGCGCGAGCCACCCTCCGAGCACGGCAAAGGTGACAATCGAAGTCTGGTCGATGCCGACGGGGAAGCTGGCGGAGGCGGAAAAATAGCGTGGGGGCTGGGAGCATGCTGGATTGAGGGGGTCCGGTTTCATTCCGGCGCAGAGGGAAAACTCGCCGTCGAGGTAGTATCCGTAGTCTCCGGGAGAGAAATCGAGCACGCGCTGCATCGGACCTGTCCAGCCCATATTGCAGGAGTGCATGAAGCTGCGGTAGCTGGCCATGGCCATCTGGAAGGTCTGTTCGCTTTCGTTTGGCACACGGACCGGGATCTCATACCGAGGCTGTTCGGAGAGGTTGAACAACACGGTCAGCGAATCCTGGGCCTGGAGCGTGACCACCGGGCTGGTCGAAGTATTGATGTTGGCGACCGGGATCGAGGTGACGCACTTCGAGACCTGACCTCCGACGATTGCCGATGTGGTGAGCATGAGCGTCGTGGTGTAGACGGAGACGGGCGAGTCGGAGATGTTCTGAATGGTGGCAGCCATGTTGGAGGTGGAGCCGATCTTCAGGGGAATCTCGGACGGGGTCATGGTGATTTTGAGCGGGACCGAGGTGGTGATTTCGCTGCCGGTGAGGTGGGGACGGCTGTCGATTGCCGGGTTCACGTCGTTGGTGGTGTTTGCAGGTGGTTTCGCCGGGGTTGCGGCGTTCGATTGCGCCAGCGGGGCAGGTGAGGGCGCTGCGCTGTTTTTGACCGGTGTCTGTGCGGTGAGACAACCGGCAGCCATCAGCCCCGCCAGTACGGTCCATTGCACCAGGCGGCGGCCAGGCGCGATGTGTTGAGCGGGGTCAAGCAGCGGCGGATGAGCGATCATGATTGAATCCTCCCTGTAC
>JAJZFR010000393.1:1321-3297 GCA_021805265.1 Acidobacteriota bacterium
AATCGGCGCTTCCGCGAGTGACCGGGGATACGAAGTGATCGAGCCAAACCTGTTATGTTTTTAGAGCGTGTTTCCTATCTGCCGAAGTGTCTTCTGTCGATCTCCGGAGACCCGCTTTGATTGCGGGTCTCAAAGATTGCGGGTCCCAAACGGGGCGATTGCGGCTTTTTCTGCTTGATGAGACACGCTTCAGGGGATTATGAATCCACCATAGGAAGTTCTGGGCATGTGGAAGCGTTGGCGAATTCGTATCTTGCTGTTCCTCGCCGTGCTCGGTCCGGGCTTCATTACGGCCAACGTGGATAACGACTCGGGCGGCATCCTCACCTATTCACAGGCAGGGGCGCAGTACGGCCATACGCTGCTGTGGACGATGATTCCGATCACGCTTGCGCTGATCGTGGTCCAGGAGATGTGCGCCCGCATGGGCGTGGTGACGGGCAAGGGCCTGAGTGACCTGATCCGCGAGGAGTTTGGCCTGCGCGTGACCTTCGTTGTGATGCTGCTGCTGGTGGTGGTGAACTACGCGAATGTGGTCACTGAATTCATCGGCATCACGGGCAGCCTTCACCTGTTTCATGTGTCGAAGTATTTTTCCGTGCCTGTTTGCGCCGCGCTGGTGTGGTTCCTGGTGGTGCGCGGCGACTACAAACGCGTGGAGAAGATATTCCTGGTGGCGTCAGTGGTCTATATCGCCTACATCTTCGCCGGAGTGCTTTCGCAGCCGAGTTGGCATGATGCTCTGGTGGCTACGGTGCGCATGCCGAAACGCACGGTGTGGGGCAACCGCGCCTATATCTATATGGCCATCGGCGTGGTGGGGACAACGATTGCCCCGTGGATGCAGTTCTACCTTCAGTCGTCGATTGTGGAGAAGGGCATTCGCGTGAAGGACTACGCCGCGTCACGGCTGGATGTGATCGTGGGAAGTTTCTTCACCGACATCGTGGCGTGGTTCATCATCGTGGCCTGCGCGGCCACGTTGTATGTGCACGGCATGGGCGCGATTCAGGTGGCATCGGACGCGGCAGAGGCGATGCGCCCTCTGGCGGGGGACTATGCCTTTGTGCTGTTTGCGTTTGGACTGTTCAATGCCTCGCTGTTTGCCGCGTCGATCCTGCCGCTCTCGACCGCATACACGGTGTGCGAAGGGCTGGGGCTGGAGTCGGGCGTGGACAAGAGCTTCAGCGAGGCGCCGTTTTTCTACTGGCTTTATACGCTGCTGATCGCGGGGGGAGCGATTACGGTTCTGTTGTTGCCGGACGCGCAACTGATCAATGTGGCGATCCTGTCCCAGGTGTTGAATGGCGTTCTGCTGCCGGTGGTGATCATCCTGATGCTGCTGTTGATCAATCGACGCGACCTGATGGGGGAGCATGTGAACTCCGCGTTGTTCAACATTGCGGCGTGGGCGACCAGCCTGATCGTGATCGGGCTGAATGTGGCGCTGATGTTTGCTCATCCTTGACGCGCTCGGGGACGAAGGGAGCGGCCTTTCTGGAGTCTGATTGAGTGGGGTTTGAGTGGTAGAACCCCGGTCTGAAAATCCAGACCGGGGGCACCCACTCTTGTTTCTTACTCATGTTTCCGATTCTTGTTTCGCAGGTCCTGTTTCCCCGGTCTGAAAGTCCAGACCGGGGGCACCCATTCTCAGGTGGCCTGATGCTGGGCCTGGTTCGGAGTTTCTCAGAGGAGCTTTCCTGCGGCGAGGTCGCGGATAAGGCCACGGTCGGCGGCGAGAAAATCATAGTCGGGCAACTGTTGGAGGGTTACCCAGCGGAGATCGTTGAAGATGCGATTTTCGATCTCGCCGTGGAAGGAGTGGACGGCGAAAAACTGAATGTCCACCGCGCCGCCGTGTCGATAGTTGTGTCGAACGTGAGCGACCAGAGGGCCGATGACGGCCTCGATGCCCAACTCCTCATCCAACTCTCTTCGCAGGGCTGCTTCGGGAGTTTCGCCGGTCTCGATCTTTC
>JAJZFR010000174.1 GCA_021805265.1 Acidobacteriota bacterium
CCAGCGTATTCGAGCACTCCCGCGACCTCTCGAATACTTCGTTGCCACTTCGATTGAACCTCTTCCCAAGGAGCACCATGCGCAACCGAATCAACCTCCCTCAAAAGCCTGGCATCGCAGGGCTGATTCTCAGCCTGCTGCTGATGCTCGCGTTTACGCCCTCCTGGGCGCAAACCATTACAGCCAACATAGGCGGCACGGTCACTGACTCGACCGGAGCCATCCTCCCCGGCGCGACGGTAACCGCGATCAACGTGGATACGGGCGTGAAAGTGAGCACAACCACCAACAGCACCGGAGCCTACAGCCTGCGCTTTCTTCAGATTGGCAGCTACAAGGTTTCGGTGACGGCCAAAGGCTTCGAGACCAGCATTTATGGCCCGTACACTCTCGAAATCGACCAGATCGCCCAGGTGGACGCGAAGCTGAAGGTCGGCGCCTCGACAGAAAGCGTGATTGTTCAAGCCGACGTCGCGCCGATCCTGAACACGGACAACTCTCAGATCGACACCACGCTGGACGAGAACACGATCAAGAACATTCCGCTGAACGGACAGAATTTTTCGCAACTGATGCTGTACCTGCCGGGTGCTGTGACCACGCAGCCGACGGGCTACAACGGAGTCAGTTCTGTCGAGCGCGATACTGGTTCAAGCGGCCAGATTTCCGTCAACGGCAACCGCCTCCAAACCAACAACTATCTGTGGAATGGCGTCGAGATCAACGAAACCATCAACAACCTGATCGGATACTCGCCCAGTCCTGAAGCAATCGGGGAGATCAAGATCGTCAGCGCCAACCCCAACGCCGAATACGGCAACGCGAACGGCGGCGACGTGGTCATGGTGATGAAGAGCGGCACCAACCAGTGGCACGGCAGCGCCTTCGGGTTTGAAGAGGATCAGAACTTCAACGCCTACTCCTGGTCCCAGAAGCGCAGCTTCCCCAATGTCGGCCCCAAGGACAAGTTCACACAGGGTCAGTTCGGCGGTTCGCTGGGCGGCCCGATTCTGCACAACAGGCTGTTTTTCTTCGGCGACTACGCGGCAGGCCGGATTCATCAGGGCACGGTCGAGCAACTGAACGTTCTGACGGCCAAGATGCGCACCGGAGATTTTTCTGAACTGCTCAACCCGTCCATCATGTGTTTGAACGGAGCGACTTCCTGCTCTGCCGAGACTCAGCTCTACGACACCCAGACTCCGGCCGCAGGCACCGGCTTTGCGCCCTATACCAACAACCAGAACGTTCCGATCTCCAATCCCGTGGCGCAATATCTCTTTGCCCACCCGGAGTATTATCCGCTGCCGAACCACGCGCCGAACCCCGGCACGGCGGTTACCGGCAACTTTACCGGCGTGGCGGGCACGTTCAACCGTTACGATCAGGGCGACGTCGGCGTCGATTGGACTCCCACGCAACGGGATCGCTTCACCTTTACCTATAGCCAGGCGGAGGGCGTGGACGGCACCAGCAACTACCCCGTGCCGGTCTTCTTCCAGAACGGCAGCGACTACCCGGACAAGATTTTCACGATCAGCAACATTCACACCTTCAGCCCCAGCCTGGTCAACGAGTTCCGCGCCGGCTTCAGCCGCATCCGCTGGATTCAGGGCGATCCGGTCGATCCAACCGGCGTCTTCGGGTTGCATGGCGACCAGGTGGTGGGCATCGGCAACAGCACGGGAACGCAGCCCTTCCAGGGCTTTGCCGCGCAGCAGATCTCCGGCCTGAACACGCCGGGAAATCCGGCCGGCGGGACCAACTTCATCGACAACACCTTCCACTACACCGAAGCGCTTACCTGGCAGCACGGAAAGCACAACAGCAAGGCCGGCGTGGAATTCGTACGCTACCAGCAGAACAACTTCTATCCCGGCAACGACGGCGCGCTGGGCATCTTCCAGTACAACGGAAACTTCACCTCGAACCCGCAGGACCCACTTGGCCATGGCTACGGCGGTGCCGACTTTGCCCTTGATCGCGTCTTCTTTGAAGGCATCGGCGGCGTGACAGGGCGCACCGGGCAGCGCCAGTGGCGCTCCGCCTACTACGTCCAGGACGACTGGCGCATCCTGCCCAGCCTGACCCTGAATCTGGGCCTGCGTTACGAGTTTGACCAGCCCATCTACGAGGTCAACAACAAAACCGCCAACGTCAACCTCAAAACCGGCCAGGTGGAGTACGCGGGCAGCATTCCCGCCAGCAACACCGTGCCCAATGCGACCGTTTGCCCCAACCGGGCCTGCTACAACCCTGTCTATACCAACTTCATGCCGCGCATCGGCTTTGCCTACCAGGTGAATCCGCGCTGGGTGGTGCGCAGCGGTTACGGCATCACCAACTTCCTCGAAGGCACGGGCGCGAATCTTCGCCTCACCTACAACCCTCCGTTCCAGCCTTCGCTCGAGTTGACCGGCGTTGCCCCGACCAACAACGGCACGACCACAACGCCGGGAAGCTACTTCCAGGCATCGAACGGCTTCACCGCCTCGGCTACCCCGAACTACAGCGGCACGGTCTATCGCGCCTGGGACAGCAACCTGAGACCAGCCTTCGTCTCCACCTGGAGCTTGTCCACGCAGTACGAGGTCAACGCAAAGTCGTCAGTCACTCTGGCCTATGTTGGCGAATCCGGACAGCATCTGATCCAGGCCGTTGCCGCCAACCAGCTCTACCAGCCCTGCTTCATTGGCGGCGTGCTCCAGACCAACCCCAACAGCACCGCCTGTGCCGCTGCAGACCCGGCTCCATTCCAGACGCTCGTCGGACAGAGTGGCGCGGTGGTCGAAACGGCCTCCGAGGCAATGTACAACTACAACGCCCTCCAGGCCACCTATCGCCAGCTCCCGATGAATGGCCTCGAGTTCACCGTCAACTACACCTACGGTCGCTCGATGACCAACTCGGACGGCTTCTTCGGCGTGCCCAACATCAACGGACCCAGCCCCTACGCGCAGAACGCCTATGACAACCACGCCGAGTACGGCCCTACCGGACAGGACATCCGCAACAACCTGAACGGAACGGCCGTGTACGAGTTGCCCTTGGGTCGCGGACATCTTTACGGCGCAAACATGAACCGCGCACTCGACGAAGCGGTCGGCGGCTGGAAGCTATCGATGGGCGCGGTTGCCTACTCCGGTTTCCCGGCGACACCGTATAACAACAACAACGTCGCCTTTACCAATAACCGCGCCAACCGGCCCAACCAGTACATGCGGCTGCACATCGTGAACCGCTCGATCAACAACTGGTTCGGTACGGATCCCAGCTCGCCGGTCGGCGGGGTCTGCACCAACGGAGCAACCGGATACACCAACGGCTCAGGGCAAACCATCTCCTGCGCCTTCGGCGATCCCGCCAACGGCACCTATGGCACGGCGAAACCGAACGCGCTCCGGGCACCGGGCTACCAGCAGTATGACTTCTCACTCTTCAAGGATTTCAGAATCGTTGGAGACCACAACCTCAACTTCCGCGTGGATGCCTTCAATGCCTTCAACATCGCAAGCTATGGCAACCCGGACACCAACATCGACGACGGCAGCGCCTTTGGATACATCAACAGCGTCCGTTCGCCGATCAAACAGTTCCAGTTCGCGGCAAAGTACAGCTTCTGATTCGCGAAATGGAGATTTGCTCTTCTCCCCCGTCGCTCTCACGACGGGGGAGTTTTTTGTCCGTCACCCCTTGAACTTTGTATCGGTCTTCTGTTCCACTCACAGTCGATAACGCTTTCCAATCGGAGTCTCCATGCACTGGCGCAACTTTGCTCTCGCTTTGGCTACCCTTTTCGTGACCTGTGGAGCATGGGCCGCACCCCTGACAACCTCCAGCCAGGCCGTCACCATTCAGGGCGACCACTTCGTGCGCAACGGCAAGCCTTATCAGATTCTTTCCGGGGCGATCCACTACGCGCGTGTGCCCCGTGCGGACTGGCGCGACCGGCTGCAAAAGGCCCGCGCGATGGGGCTGAACACCGTCGAGACCTACGTCTTCTGGAACCTGCACGAGCCGCAGCCTGGGGTCTTCGATTTCTCCGGTCAGCTTGATGTCGCGGCCTTTGTTCGCCTGGCGCAACAGGAGGGCCTGAACGTGATTCTGCGACCCGGACCGTATGTCTGCGCCGAGTGGGAGGCTGGCGGGTTGCCCGCGTGGCTCTTTGCCGACCCGACGCTGAAGGTGCGCACAACCGACCCTCGTTTTCTGGCTGCTGCCAGCCGTTATCTGGATCGTGTTGGGCAGGAGCTGGCCCCCTTGCAGGCCAGCCACGGCGGCCCGATTGTAGCCGTGCAGATCGAGAACGAATACGGCTCCTACGGTCACGACCGCGACTATATGCGAGCGATACAACAGGCGCTGGTCCATGCCGGATTTGCCAGTTCCCTGCTCTATACCTCGGACGGCGCTGACATGCTGCCGAACGACGCGCTGCCGGGGGTACTCGCGGCGATCAACTTCGGGCCGGGTGCCGCGCGTGGCGAGTTCGCCAAACTCGACAAATTCCGACGCTCTGGCCCGCGTATGGTGGGCGAGTACTGGGATGGATGGTTCGACGCCTGGGGCAATCAGGACCACGTCCATACCGACGCCACGCAGCAGGCCAGCGAGCTTGACTGGATGCTCTCGCAGGGCTATTCGGTCAATCTCTACATGTTCGAGGGAGGAACCAGCTTCGGCTTCATGAATGGAGCGAATTTCCAGTCCGGCCCAAAGGATCACTACAGCCCGCAGACCACCAGCTACGACTACGACGCGCCGCTCGACGAAGCCGGTCGTCCGACGAAAAAGTTTTTCCTGTTTCGCGACGTGCTGAAAAAATACGCGAGCGGAGTTCTCCCCTCTCTGCCCGCGCCACAGCCCTTTGCAGCCATCCCTCCGTTCGCGCTCAGCGAGTCGGCTTCCCTGTGGAGCAATCTGCCGCCAGCGATTCCGTCGGAAAATCCCTTGCCCATGGAGCGTCTGGGCGAAGGGGAAAATCAAGCGTACGGCTACCTTCTCTACCGCGCGAAAATCTCCGAAAAAAATGCCAGAGACGAAGCGTTGAAGCTGACCGATCTGCACGACTATGCGGCTGTCTACCTGAACCGAAAGCTCGCCGGCGTGATCGACCATCGCCTCGGCCAGGACTCGCTCTCTGTCCTGCTGCCAGCGGGTGAAAATACGCTGGATCTGCTGGTCGAAAACAGCGGGCGCGTCAACTATGGACCGCATCTTCCGGATGGCCAGGCAGGGATCACGGAATCGGTGAAGCTCGACGGCAAAACAGTGACCGGATGGGAGATTTTTCCGCTGCCCATGAACAGCCCGGAGAGCGTTCGCGGATTTTCGCGCAAGTCTCTTGATGGGCCGGCCTTTCATCGCGGATTCTTCACACTCGCCAGCCCCGCAAACACTTTTCTCGATACCAGCGCGCTGGCAAAAGGATTTGTCTGGGTCAACGGTCACAATCTCGGACGAACCTGGTCGATAGGCCCGCAGCATTCGCTGTACCTGCCAGCGGCGTGGCTACGTACGGGCAGAAATGAAGTGGTTGTCTTCGACTACACCACGCTCTCGGCGGAAACAAAACTGCGCGGGGCGATCGAGCCTGTCTGGACCCAGCCGGCAAAGCGCTGAAACAATCTCCGCGACAGAGCTTATGCGACAGAGCTGTTCGCGACAGAGCGATTCCCGACTGTGCCGTTATTGATCGGCAAGCCAGGCGCGGGTATTGAGCATGGTTCGCTGATCGAGCGCCCAGATACGGTCGGTCATCTCGCCCGGCGCCTTGCCCTGACGCGCGGCTCGCTGGAACTCCGTCGCAACCGTCTGCATCTTCGCGTCCATGTCGTCGAGAAAGTTGAGCATCAGCGCCTCGGGAATCATGGGCAGCTTGGGCGAGCCGAACTCGAGCTTGCCGTGATGCGACAGGATCAGGTGCAGCACCAGCATCTTCAACTTAGGTGGAAATTCAGCAAGGCTGTCAATGGATTTTTCGACCATGGCGACACCGATGGGAATGTGGCCGAGGAGCTGGCCTTCGAGCGTGTAGTCGAAGCCCGTCGCCCAGCTCAACTCGCGTATCTTGCCCAGGTCATGCAGAATAATTCCGGTCATCACCAGATCGGGCATCAGCAGAGGATAGTGCGGCAACACACGCTTTGCCAGACCGATGAGGCTGACGACGTGCTCGAGCAAACCGCCAAGCCATGCGTGATGGAGTTGCTTGGCAGCGGGCGCTTGTCGAAAGGCTTCCTGAACCGCGTTCTCTGCGAGAATCGTCGAAATCAAAAGCTGGAGCTGCTTGTTCTCGAACTCGTCCACGGCGGCCAGCAGCGACTGCCAGAGAGCATCAATGTCCTGGGTGGTCGCGGGCAGCAGGTCCCTGCGGTCAAATTCGGTTGGCGTAGCGCGGCGAAGCTGGTCCACCTTGAGTTGGAGTACGCCGTCAAAGCGGGAGACCGTTCCGCGCACTTTGACCACATCGCCTTTTTGAAAATCGGACGCGATGCGGGAGTCGGATGGGTCCCAGACGCGCGCCTCGATCTGGCCCGAGTTATCGCCGAGCGTCAGGCTGAGATAGGGCTTGGCATTTTTTGTTGTTCGCTGCTGCCTGTTGAGCACCAGAAAGACGCTGTCAAGGGATTGGCCATCGGGCAGCGCCGCCATGTCGGCGATAAAAATCTCTTTCATACATCCCCCGCCTGGAAACCCGCATAAATCAGTCTGACCCACCGTGACCGGAGACACTGGAAAACTCAGCCGCAGAAGTTGGATTCATCCCCTACTGCTGAGGTGACGAAGCTGGTGCAGGCGGGGCTGGAGTCGCCGGAGCCGGAGCGCCAGTCACAGGGCCAGCCGGAGTGTACTGCACAGGCTGCGCAGGTGCCTTCACTTCCTTCGTGTCCTGCAAGCGGGTCTTCTTGCCATTCGTAGACACAGCTTTCTTCTTTGCCTTTTTCTTCTTCGGCGATGTATCCCCGTTCAAGCCAAGCGGCGCGGATTGCACTTCCTGATTCGCCACCTCGGTCGGATCCGGCGGCGCCGGCGCAAAGGGATCAGCCTGATTGAAGATCGACTGCTTTTTCTTCTTCTTTTCCTTGATGACCTTGGCCCTATCGGTGTAACGCGTCTTGTGCTCCGTCGAGACTGCGTGTTCGAGCGGATTGACCGGCTCGTCGGCAGCGCTTGCGGTTTCAGGCAGCGCGCCAGCATCTTCAACCTTGGTCGGACCCTTGCTGGGAAGGGTTTCGAGGGGTGCCTGACCGTAACGGACTTTTTCCCGCTTGCCCGCCTTCTGCGGGCCGGGCTGCTTCAGCTTCGCGTTCTTCTTCCGGCTCTTCTTTTCAGCCCGGAGTACCGCCTTGCTCGGCGTAGCGGTATCGGCGGGAGCTGGCTTGCTGGTATCGAGAGCTGCCTGCTTCAATTGCGGCGTGCCGCCCTTGGTACGGAAGCCGCGATCCGTCTCGCGGTAGCGGCTGCGCTGAACCTTTTTCTTCTTTTTGGGAGCTGGCGGCGTGTAGGCGCTGTAGATCGGCTTGGTTTCGCGCGGGCTGGCTGCGGAATCCGTGTAGCCCGGCCGAATGTCGATGAAAGCCTCTTCGCGCATCTGGGTCAGGTACTGCCGGATGGCCGGCTCCATCAGGCTCATGTAATAAGCCTCTTCCACCTGCGGCTCGACCGACTGAAAGGACGGGACGCCGCCGGGATTGTGCTCGACGACCTTGAGAATGACGTATCCCTGACGGGTGCGAATGGGAGGGGTGATCTGTCCTGGTTTGAGGTTGAAAGTGGCGTCCTCGAGCACCTTGGCCAGATTGCCGCGCTCGAATTTGCCAAGATCGCCGCCCTGCGCCGCAGTCGGTCCGTCGCTGCTTGTTCGTGCCACCTGATCGAAGTCCGCGCCAGCCTTCAACTTGGCCTCAATATCGTCGGCTTTGGCCTTTGCCGCTGCCAGTCGTGCGCCATCCGTCTGCTGGCTGTTCTGGTCGGAGGCCGGAGCGGCGGTCGAAACCAGTATCTCCGCCAGATGCTCGCTCTCCGGCTGGGCGTACTCCTGCTGGTGCTGTTCAAAGTAGCGCCTGGCCTCGCCCGGCGTGATGTTGACCTTGCGGCCCACCTGATCGCGCATCACCTGTTGCGTGATGATCTGGTTGCGTATATTGGCTTTGAAATCCTCGAAGGAAACTCCCTGTTGCTGCGCGGCCTTTTCCAGATCGTCCAGGGTCTCGAGGTTGTACTTCTTGCGGATCTCGTCGAGCTGCTTGATCAACTCGGTTTCCCCGGTGATGCCCAGTTCCTTGCCCTTCGAGAGCCACAGTTGCTGATCGATCAAGTTGCGCAACAGGTCTTTGTGCCCGTCGGCAATCTGCTGCATGGTTTCGCCGCGCTGCCGCGCATCCTGATCCATCTCCTTCATCGCGCGATCATAGTCGGAGCTGGTGATGATCTGGTCGTTGACGCGAGCGATGATGTCCTCGACAGTTTCGCCGCCGAAGGGACTTTGCTGCGCCAGATTGCTCGACGAGGAGGACGCGGCCGGGTGACTCTGCGCCGGAGCGTTCGGCACAAACAGAGTGGCGGCAATCAGGGACGCGCCGCAGAAGACCGGCAGAGAGGAACGAAGCGAGAGGCGAAGAGTCATCAATGTCATGGTCACTTGTGTGGGTGAGCGTGATCGGTTGCCCGATTGCCCGGCCCTAACCAGTATTGTAACCGCATGGGATCAGGGGGATCATCGGGACACAGTCCGGACCAACCGCCCTGCAATTTCCTGCGCGGAATGCCACTTGATCCAGACCGCGCCTGCCTCTGCCCGACCGGCCCGTCCAGGGCTTGCGATGCTATACTTTGCCTCAAGACCGCTTCGCCGGAGTTCTCTCTGCACGTCAGCCGACAGCAGGATGAAATCGAGGTTGAGAGCCGTCCGGAGGTTCGCCGCTTCATGACTTCTCGCGCCCGCCGCGCCATTTTTTCGCTTGTCCTCTTTTTCAGCGTCTGCGCGCTGGTGGGTTCTCTGCTTCAGGGCAAGGTCGGCGCGCAGTCGGCGGCAGATGAGTCCCAGTTCCGCGACAACATCAAGCAGTTCACCAGTGTTTACGCCCTGGTCGAGCAGAATTACGCCGAACCGCTGACCGGAGACAAGGCCGATGGCGCAATCTACGACGGCGCTATTCCGTCCATGCTCCACGTCCTCGATCCCCACTCGAACTTCTACGATCCCAAGGCGTACGCCAAGATGCGCGAGGACCAGCAAGGGCGCTACTACGGCGTCGGCATGCTCATCCAGCAGCAGAAAGACAAGATTTACGTTGTAACTCCCTACGAGGGAACGCCCAGCTTCAAGGCGGGCATTCATCCCGGAGACATCATTGCCTCGGTCGATGGCAAGTCCACCGACGGCATGAACTCCGAAGCGGTCTCGAAGCTGCTCAAAGGGCCGAAAGGCACTCCGGTCACCATTACGACCATCCGTGATGGCCAGGCCAAACCACTCTCGTTTCAGCTTGTTCGCGACGAGATTCCTCACCCTTCCGTGGACTTGCAGTTTCAGATTCATCCCGGCGTCGGGTACATTCACCTGGCCAACTTTTCTTCTGAAACTGCCGGGCGCGAGGTGGATGACGCGGTCGATGGCTTTGGCAACATGAAAGGCCTGATCCTCGACCTGCGCGGCAATCCGGGTGGGCTGTTGAGCCAGGCGGTGGAGATTTGCGACCACCTGCTGACCAGGGGACAGATCATCGTCTCGCAGCGTGGACGCGCCTATCCCGACCAGGTTTACACCGTCACCCATGGCAACGGCGGCAAAACATTCCCCATCGTGGTGCTGGTGAATCGCAACACTGCTTCGGCGGCGGAGATTGTCTCCGGCGCGCTGCAGGATCACGATCGCGCTTTGATCGCGGGCGAAACCACCTTTGGCAAGGGGCTGGTTCAGACCGTCTACAACCTCTCTGACAACACCGGCCTCGCGCTCACCACCTACCACTACTACACGCCTTCGGGCAGGCTGATCCAGCGCGACTACACGGGTATTTCCCTCTACGACTACTACTACAACCACGCCAACGCGCTGCCCGCCGACAGTACCAATCGCGAGGTCAAGCTCACCGACTCCGGGCGCAACGTCTACGGCGGCGGAGGCATCACGCCAGACGTGAAGATCGATACCCCGAAGTCCAACCACTTCACCGACGAACTGCTTGGCCACGATGTGTTCTTTCACTACGCGCCGCACTATGTTGCCGCGCATCCTGTAGCGAATGATTTCCAAGTCAACGACGCCGTGCTCGCCGACTTCAAGCAATACCTGACCGGAGAGAAGATTTCCTGGAACGAGCAGGACTTCGCTGCCAACCTGGACTGGGTCAAAACCAACATCAAGTCCAAGATCGTCACCATCCAGTTTGGCCAGCTTCAGGGGCTGCGCGTGGAAGCGGACTGGGACCCGATGATCCAGAAGGCGATCACCTATCTGCCGCAGGCGCTGGCGCTGGAGCAAAGTGCGCACAAGTCCGAGCAGCAGAAGGCAGAAGCTCGGATGCCGACGCGCTGAAACCGGCTCGCTTAAAGCGGTTCCACAGTAGGCATACCCGGCGGGAGTGGATCTTCGCCCAGCTTTTCCTGAATATCCTCAAGAAAAGCTGCACTTCGCAATTATGACTCGGGCACGGTAACGGTGAAACTGCTCTAAAAATGCCCGCATTTTGTGGATTGCGCCCAGCGATCGCGGCGTTACGATAGGGCTATCTCTATGCGAAAAACCGGCCCTGTTTCTACTGTTCTCTTCCTCTCGTGCATTGCGGCCACTGCGACAATTGCCGCACTGGCGCAGCCAAAATCTACGGACTCGCCCATCCAGGTCAAGGTCGTTATCGTGGCCATGTTCGAGCCGGGAGCAGACACGGGCGACACGCCCGGCGAGCTTCAGTACTGGGTCGAGCGCGACCGGCTGGATCGCGTCTATCCGCTGCCCGCTGCCTATCACCCGGCGCGCATGAACGATCAGGGCGAACTGGCCATTGTCACCGGCCAGGGAACAGCCCACGCGGCGGCAAGCATCATGGCGCTCGGCCTCGATCCCCGCTTTGATCTGACACACGCCTACTGGATCGTCGCGGGCATTGCCGGAGGCAGTCCGGATCGCGCTTCGCTTGGCTCGGCCGTCTGGGCCAACTGGATCGTGGACGGCGACCTCGGCTACGAGATCGACGCTCGCGAAATTCCCTCCACCTGGCCAACCGGCATGGTTCCCCTGCGCAAGGAGCGGCCTTACGAATTGCCTGCCGACGCGGAGCCGGGACAGATATTCCAGACCAATCGACCACTGACGCTCTGGGCCTACAACCAGACGAAAAATATCAAGTTGGCCGACTCGGCAAAGCTGGCAGAGATTCGCGGACACTTCGACGGCACAATGGCGCAGACCCCGCCGAAGGTGCTGCTGGGCGACGAAGTCTCCTCGTCCACCTACTGGCACGGTGACTTGATGGATACCTGGGCTACGCGCTGGATGGACTACTTCACGGGCGGCCAAGGACGCTTCGCGACCACCGCGATGGAGGATACCGGAACGCTCGAATCGCTCAGCCAGCTTGCCGCAGCCGGGCGCGTGGACTGGCAGCGGATTCTCGTGCTGCGCACGGTGAGCAACTATGATCGCCAGCCGCGCGGGGTGGACGCCGTGACCAGCCTCGCCTATCAACGCGTCAGTCGCTTCGGAGCCTATCTGCCGTCGCTCGAAAGCGCGTATACGGTGGGCCACGCGGTTGCTTCCGAGTTGCTCAGCAACTGGACTGTTTACCGCGACCACATCCCGCAGCCAAGATAATTTCGGGGCGCACTTCCGCGCTATGTGCGATAGCGCTTCCGCAGTTCGCTGTAGGATTGCAGCCGCACAACGTGAAAGTAGTCGCAGGCAATCAGGAAGCCTGCCCACACCACTTTGTACAGAATCAGCAACTGGCTCTGCCCCAGTTCATCGCTGAAGGGCAAGGGAGCCGCGCAGAACACCATCGCCAGCACGATCAGCATGATGCGCACAATGGCGAGCACAAGATTGACCTCGGCCAGCTTGCCGGCCAGTTCCCTGCCGGGCAGAAAGCTCCGCGCCAGCGCCTTCCACGTCGAACAGTTTTCGCGCAGGACCAGGATCGGAGCCAGCGTGAGCGGCCAACTGATGGCCGCCCAGCCCGCATAGAACCCCAGCGAAACAAAGATGACCCAGATCAGGTAGCCAACTACGTCCGGCTCGGCAGCGGTGCTTTCAATGTGCGAGACGGCAACCCTGGCCAGCACCGAATACCACGCCCACCAGGCAAACAGCAGCGTCGTGAGCCACAGCGCCTGCAGCAGCATGACGGCGGGAATGCGACGGACGGAACGCGCCGCTGCTTCCCTATCGGCGTCGAGTCTTCCCATCCGCGCAAGAATCATCGCGCGGCCAGGCCCTGAAACAATGGCCCAGGCGAGCACCGCCAGCGGAACCAGCTTCGTCAGCGCCGCAGCAACCGCCGGATGATAGGCGTGCGCGGCGTTGGCCAGCAGCGTCGCCGCCGTCCACGGGTCCTGATAATCGACTCGGCTCAGCCCGGAGGCATCCGGCGTCACGCGGGCCACAATTTGTTGAAACTCCCGCGCAGCAACCCACAGAAACGGAATGCCGAAGAGCCAGCGCCAGAGAATTTCCAGGCCCGTCAGAGAGGGTCTGTGCCACACCCGCGCCATCTGGCCGATCATCGACTGGGTGGCGCGAACCGGCTTGCCCGCAAGAATGTTCTTCAGCTCTGCCTGATCGGCAACAGAATCCACCGGAACGCGCTCCGGATCGCCGGGATCATCCCCGGTCATCCCTTCACCACCAGGTTGACCAGCTTTCCCGGAACCTGAATGATCTTCGTCGGCGTCTTGCCGCCGAGCCATTCCATAATTTTTGCGTCTCCGAGCGCGGCGGACTCGACAGCCTCACGGCTGCTCTCTGCGGCGACGCGAATCACCGAGCGAAGTTTGCCGTTGATCTGTACCGGGATTTCAATCTCGTTCTCCCTGGCCAGAGCCGCATCCGAAACCGGCCAGGGCGCGCGCAGAAGAGGAGAATTTTCGCCGAGAGTCTGCCACAGTTCGGCGGCAAGATAGGGCGCAAAGGGGCCGAGCAACAGCACCAGCGAACGCATCAGCTCACGAACGACGGCTGGCGAAACTACGCCGGAGGCCATCTCCGCCTCCGATGCGGTCAACTCATTGGTCAGCTCCATGATGGCGGCAATCGAGGTGTTGAAGTGCCAGCGCCCACCAAAGTCCTGCGTGATCCTGGCGGTGGTCTGGTGCAGCTTGCGCAGCAGCGGCAACGCAGCGGGTGTGGGAGATTCCTCGCCGATGACAGCAGCGCGAGCAACCTCGGCCAGGCGTGTTACCAGGCGATAGACGCG
>JAJZFR010000104.1 GCA_021805265.1 Acidobacteriota bacterium
CCCTGCGGGGTAGCGTTCTTTCCTCCCGGTATTCAGTATTTCTGTGTTCCGGCGGGTCCAAAAGTGTTGTAACCCAATTACCTTCATCACAAACGCGCGGCTGGCGAACCCAGCCCATGCGAAGGAGAAGCAAAACATGGCAGCAACTTCTGTAGCGACTACCTTTACTCCGCTCCACGACCGAATCCTCGTTCGCCGCGTGGAAGAGGGCGAAACCATCCGTGGCGGCATCATCATCCCTGACAGCGCAAAAGAAAAGCCCCAGGAAGGCGAAGTGATCTCCGTCGGCAAGGGGAAGTCGAACGACGAAGGCAAGGTCTTCCCGCTCGACGTGAAGGCGGGCGACCGCGTGCTCTTCGGCAAGTACTCGGGGACGGAGATCAAGATCGACGGCGAGGAGTTCCTCATCATGCGTGAGGAAGAGGTTCTCGGCATCCTCCGCAAGTAGGTCGTGCGGAGAAGAGGAGTCAGCAGGTCCGTGATGCGGGCCCTGACAGACTGATAACTGACAACTGTTTCAGGAGATATGAATTATGGCAAAGCAGATTTTGCACGGAGAAGATTCCCGTCAGGCGATCCTGCGCGGCGTGAACACGCTGGCGGACGCGGTCAAGGTGACCCTCGGCCCCAAAGGCCGCAACGTGGTCATTGAAAAGAAGTTCGGCTCGCCGACGATCACCAAGGACGGCGTCACCGTCGCCAAGGAGATCGAACTGAGCAACGCGCTCGAGAATGTGGGCGCACAGCTTGTGAAGGAAGTGGCCTCGAAGACCTCGGACGTGGCCGGCGATGGCACCACGACGGCCACGGTTCTGGCCCAGGCCATCTATCGCGAAGGCGTGAAGACGGTCGCCGCCGGAGCCAACCCCACAGCCCTCAAGCGCGGCATCGACAAGGCTGTTGCGGCCGTGATCGGCACCCGTGACAAGGAAGGCAAGTTTACCGATGGCGGAGCGCTGGGCAAGATGTCCAAGCCGGTCAACGATGACTCCGTGGCGCAGGTCGGGACCATCTCGGCCAATGGCGACGTCGAGATCGGCGAGATCATCGCCGGTGCGATGAAGACCGTGGGCAAGGATGGCGTGATCACCATCGAAGAGTCCAAGTCCATGCAGACCTATCTCGAGACCGTCGAGGGGATGCAGTTTGACCGCGGCTACCTCAGCCCCTATTTCGTGACCGACGCTGATCGCATGGAAGCGGTGCTCGAGGATCCCTACATCCTGATCTACGAGAAGAAGATCAGCAACATGAAGGATCTGCTGCCGCTGCTCGAGCAGGTTGCCCGCGCGGGCAAGCCCCTGCTCATCATCGCCGAGGATGTCGAGGGCGAGGCTCTGGCCACGCTCGTCGTGAACAAGCTGCGCGGCACGCTCAACGTGGCCGCCGTCAAGGCTCCCGGCTTTGGCGACCGTCGCAAGGCCATGCTCGGCGACATCGCCATTCTGACCGGTGGCGAAGCCATTACCGAAGACCTGGGCATCAAGCTCGATGGCGTCAAGATCGAGCAGCTCGGACGCGCCAAGCGCATCACCATCGACAAGGACAACACCACCCTGGTAGACGGCTCCGGCGACGCTGCGGCGATTTCTGGCCGCGTCAAGGAAATCCGCAGCCAGATCGAAAAGACCACCAGCGACTACGACCGCGAGAAGCTCCAGGAGCGGTTGGCCAAGCTGGTTGGCGGCGTTGCCGTCATCAAGGTGGGCGCCGCAACCGAGACCGAGCTGAAGGAAAAGAAGGCTCGCGTCGAGGATGCGCTGCACGCCACCCGCGCTGCGGTCGAGGAAGGTATCGTCCCCGGCGGCGGCGTGGCTCTGGTTCGCTCGGCAGGAGCCATTGACGCGCTCATCAAGACCCTCGAAGGCGACGAGAAGATCGGCGCTCAGATTGTCCGTCGCGCAGTCGAAGAGCCGCTCCGCCAGATCGTCGCCAACGCTGGCGAAGAGGGCGCAGTGGTTGTCGGCAAGGTTCAGGAATCGAAGGATCACCACTACGGCTACAACGCCGCGACTGGAAACTTCGAAGACCTGGTCAAGGCCGGCGTCATCGATCCCACCAAGGTCACCCGCACCGCGCTCCAGAATGCGGCCTCGATCGCGGGCCTGCTGCTCACCACCGAAGCCCTGATCTCCGAAATTCCGGAGCCAAAGGCTGCGGCTCCGGCGGGCGGCGGTCACGGCGGCGGCATGGACGGCATGTACTAAACCCCTGTAGTAGAAACGATGCAGCAAAGAAAACCCCCGGCCAAGGCCGGGGGTTTTCTGCTTGTCGCGCCAAATTTGTGAAACGCGCCATCAGTAAGGCCGGTAGTAGCCCATCGGCGGCAGCGGAGCCGCATAATAGCCGCCAAATCCGTAGCCGCCATAACCGTAAGGTGAGCCATAAGGGTAGCGCTGATAGAGCACCGGCCCGCTGCCCCGTCGCGTCGGGACGGACGCCGAGGCCAGCCGCTGCGCCTCGGCCCGGCTGACCGGGGTGACCGTAACCGGCGCGTCCAGATGGAAGGTCATCATCGACTCCGAGGAAATCCAGATTTGCGGTCCGGGAGTCATGGCCGAGGCTGCCGTGCCGCCAACGCCGCCGATGGCTCCGCCCACCAGCGCCGCGCCGCCGCCGCCAAACGCGCCGCCCACCAGCGCGCCCAGCAAGGCCCCGCCAAAGGCGCTGCCAATGGTGTGTCCCGTCTTGCTCGGGCCGCGAACGTAAAACGGCTCGGCGGTCAGCGGATAGCTGTTGCCTTCCAGTTGCACGGCGGTCAACTGCAGGGCCAGTTCCGGCCGTCCGCCCAGAGTGCCTGCCTGCTTTGCCTTGATTACCTCGCCGTGGATCGCTGCGCCACGAGGAATGGCCAGTACGCCGCCAGCGTAAACATCCCGCGCCACCACAAAATCCACCGGCGTTCCCGCCCTGGCCATCTGTGTGCCGACAGACTGGCTGGTGCGCACCACCAGCGTAGTTCCCTGCGGCAGGGTTACAGGATTGCGCGGCGGCTCAGGGCCTGCGGGATACTGCTGCCGATAGGGCTGCGGCTGCCCATTTCCCTGCCCGCCCTCATAGCCGGCACGATTGTTTCCCCCGGCCTGATTTCCGGCTTGATTTCCGGCTTGCGACCCATCTGGCGGCCCGTTCTGGTAACCTCCGGCGCCGTCCCCCGGATTGCCCGCCGGATAGTTCCCGGCCGCGCCAGGCTCGCCCGCCTGACCATAGCCGCCTGGTGCCGGCTCGTTGTTCGCGGCCGCTGGATCAGTAGCCGGAGATTCCGCGCCCGTCTGTACGTTTC
>JAJZFR010000184.1 GCA_021805265.1 Acidobacteriota bacterium
GCTTCGATCCTTGTGGCAATCCTCGCTTTTGGCCTCGCACAATGGCCATTCTCAACCAGTCCTCGTTTCGAGCTGAGCATCCTGTTTTTCGTACAGTATTTCCTGGCTGGCTTGCTGTTGGCGGATATATTCGTGCTCGATCTGGACAGGATGCGGCGCTCCTACGCTTGGGACCTGGCAGGGGTAGTGAGCATGGCAATACTTTTTACCGCGCCCAAACTAAACTTTTGGTCGCATATCCTGTTGCCGTTTGTGCTTGTTGTCCTGATTCTCTCAGCTATGCGAGGACGGTTATTGCGAAGTTGTTTCTCCAACTCAGTGATAGCTGTAACTGGAGGCATGTGCTACTCCATCTATCTCATGCACTATATCTGTATTGCCGCGATCTTCAAGCTGACCCGCCACGCGATTATCGCCACTGCTTCATTCCCGATAAACATGGCAATTCAATTTCTGGTGACCGGCTTGCCAGCCATTGCTCTCTCTTTGATCTTCTATTTGCTCGTGGAGCGTCCCTGTATGGATCCGGAATGGCCAGCGAAACTCAGGAGGTATTTGTCGCGCAGTTCCGGTCGACTTGATTCGAACACAACCGCCCAGTAAAGCTATTGCTCGCGCGCTTGTTGCTCGACAATAACCTCACAGAAGCACGACAAAAAATCTTCCGATTCCACTCTGGATACCTCCCACTGCGGCCCATCAACTGCAACTCGATGATCGGTCAGCCGCAGCGGCAGCGCTCTCAGAACAGAATTCTGCCCGCGAGCTGCAACTGCCGCGACGAACCAACGTCTCCCACAGGGAAGCGGGTATTCACGATCTGCCCGAAATTTCCTGCTGTTATGGTTCCCTTGCCGATCGACATGGTGGCCAGCGGCTGGCCGAAGTTCGGATGATTCATCACGTTGAAGGCATCGGCGCGAATCTCGAACGTGTAGTGTCCGCGCAGGGTCGTATCCTTCTGCAGCGAGAAGTCCACATCTTCAAAGCCAGGCCCTGTGATTGAGTTGCGGCTCATGTCGCCGAAGTGCTGGCCATCGCTCGAAAACAGGCACCCCGCCGTCGGTGTGTAACAGAGCGACTGCGGCAGGTACTGGACCGCGCCGCTCGTTAGTCGAACTCGCTCCGGCGTCACAGTGCTTAGCAGATCGGGTCGAACCGTGCCGAAGGTTCCGTTGAGCGACGACGTGGTCTCCACGCTCAGCGGGTTGCCGCTCTGCAGTTGCGCAATGGCGGATAGCTGCCAGCCGCGCGTCAGCAGGTTGTGACCGAACGGAACCGCGTACACGCTGCTGAAGACCCAACGGTTGCGTACGTCAAAGTCCGACAGGCCGTAGTTGCCTGCCGGGTCATAGCTATTCTGCAGGATGATGCCCTGTGTGCTCAGCGAGTTCAGGTCCATGGATTTCGACCACGTGTACGAAGTGTTGAAGTCCAGGCCGTTGGCAAAACGCCGTGTCAGCGTGGCCCACAGCGCGTTGTAGTGCGAGCTGCCAATGCTGTTGTACTCGGTAATGTTGCCCAGCCCTTTGGAGGGGTCGTAAGGGCTTTGCGCCGAAAGCGCCGCGAAGGGACGCACCCCGTTGATGGGCTGATTCTGATTGAGCGCCAGCCGCAGGTGGACGCCGTGCGACCCAACGTAAGAGAGTTGCGAGACCAGTCCCCAGGGAAGCTGTTGCTGCAGGTTCACGTTGTAGGACTCGACGTAATCGTCGCTGAAGTTCCTCGCGACGGTCGTCGGTGCCAGCGTTGGCAACCCACTCGCTGCGGTAAAGGCATCGCCAAAACTCACCGACGGAGTCTGTGCGTTCGAGGTAAAAAGTACCGGCGTGGCAAAGGGAGGATTGCTCGACAGTCCGCTTGCCAGGTTGGTCACCGGCTCATCGTTCTGCATGGTGAAGCCCCCGCGCAGAACCGTCATCCCCGCTCCCGTAATGTCCCAGATGAAACCGGCGCGCGGATTGAAGCTGTAATTCTGGCTGTAGATGCTGCTGAAGCCCGTCGTCCCCACGCGCTGCAACTGATCGGTCGCGGCGTTGAAACCGACAAAACGGTTTTCCCCTTCCGTCGGCGTTCCATCCCAGTCGAATCGCAGGCCGAACTGCAACGACAGCCGCGAGTTGATGCGATAGACATCCTGGCCGTAAGCGCCCAACGCGTTCTCGAAGATGCGGCTCACCACATCCTGCGGAGTCACGCTGAACTGGATCGCCTGGTCCGCCAGGAAGCTGTTCGTCGTGCTGAAGATAAACAGGCTGGTGTCCTGGTTGAAGTTGTCGTTTGCGAACCGTCGGAACTCGCCACCGAAGTTGAAGGAATTCTTCCCCTTCAGCCAGCTCACGTTATCGGAGAGTACAAACGTCGTGTCGAAGCGTCCCTGCGGTTCGCCCGATGGACCGCCAAAGTCCAGTCCAATGCTGCTCACAATAATCTGCGGCAAGCCGATGTTCGCCGAAACCCCGTTGTTGATTCCATAACTCGTCGGGTTCGCGACAAAATTCGGATCGAAGCTGATCGCGATGCGGTTGAAGCCCAGCCGGGCCTCATTCACAACATTGGACGAAAACTCGTGGGTCTCCACAATGGTGCCAATTTGGCGATGTGCGGTGCGGTGATCGCCAAAATTCGGAATCGTTTCGCCGGGCAGTGTCGGCTCGTTGCGTTTGTCCTGTTGCCACGCGTAGTAGAGGTGGAGCTGGTCGTTCTTGCCTATATTGTCCAGCAGGTCTCCGGTGTATTGTTCGACAGTCACCGGCGAGCTGGCCGAACCGAGGAAGCGCGTTCCAGTCGTATCATTCGCGTCCGGAACCAGCGTCAGCAGCTTTTGCACAATCGGATCCGAGGCCGTTGCCCGCTGCGCCGTGGTTGGTACGCCGCTGTTGATCGTCAGCCCCTGGCTTTGCAGCAGCCCCTCGTAACTCACAAAGAAAAACGTCTTGTCGCGCCCGTCGTAAATATGCGGCACAATCACCGGACCCCCGACATCGCCGCCAGGATTGTTCCGCTTGAAGGTGGACATCGGGACCGGATGCTGGTTGAAGTAATTCCGCGCGTCCACGTCGTTGTTGCGAATATAGTCGAACGCCTCGCCATGGTACTCGTTCGTACCGGAGCGCGTAGCCACGTTCACCATTGCTCCCGAGTTGCGACCGTACTCCGCGCTCAGGCTCGAGTTATCCACCTTGAACTCGCTCACCGTGGCCACCGACGGCTGAAACGTGATCTGGTTCTGTGACATATCGTTCAGGTTGATCCCGTTGATCATGAAATTCACGGTATCTTCGCGATTGCCCGCAGTATCGAACGACGCCGCGCCAAGTCCTTGCAGAGGAGCCGTCAGGAACCCGCTTTGCGGCGCTGTTACCGATCCGGGGATCAGTACTCCGAGGTCGAGGAAGTGGCGGCCATTGAGCGGAATCTGTTGCACTGTGCGCTCGCTGATCACCTGCCCGACCGTCATGTCGGAGATGTTCATCTGCTCCGCCGCTCCATTCACCTCCACGGTCTCTACCGTCGCGGCAACGCCCAGCTTCACCTCCACTCGCTCGGTCGAGTCCACGGCCAGCACAATGTTCTCGAGCGTGCTCGGCTGCATGCCGGTTGTGCTCACCACCAGGCGATAGGTTCCCGGCTGAAGCGACGGCAGCGCGTAGTTTCCCGCGCTGTCCGATTCCACCGTGCGGCTGATCCCCGTATGCATTTCGGTGGCAACCACATGAGCGCCCGCAACCACTGCCCCAGTGCTGTCCGTCACTGTTCCCTGCAGCGTGCCCGTCGATTGCGCGCGAGCCAGCAAACCAGCCCCCAGAAAGAAAAACATGGCAAGAATGGCAAGGACGGTCCGCTTCAAAACTGTGTGCATTCTGTTCCTCCGAAATGGTTCGTCACCCAACCCCAGGTTCACGGCTGCTTCCATCGGCTCCCCGCCCCGCTCATGCCGGGAACACAAAGCTCTCCGCACTGCCTGTCCGGGCATGTTCAGCGCACCCAAGGGAACAAGGCGCGATGCCCTGACCTCGGACGTTAACCCATCCGGTTACAAAAGATTCAATTGGATGGAACTTCTGGCGAATCGAGATTAACGCGAGTGTAACCTTAGTCACCATCCTTCGCAAGAAAAAAGTACCGCCATCGCCTTCGAGCGCGGCAATAACTCTGTCGATGTATCGAAGGCGCGCTCCTCGCCTCAGCTAATCACAGCCACTCTTGCGCGTTTGCCCAGCCGGACCACCATCCGCGCGGGCAGCCGATCCAGCGCAATCAGTGCATTGCTGGCGGTCGCCCCGTCCAGTTTGACCGCGCCCTCGGCGATCTTGCGGCTGGCCTCCGCGCCAGAGCTGGCCAGCCCCAGCGCAACCAGCAGCCTGGGCAGCCGCACCGCCAGCGCTCCCGGTGCGCCTGATTGACCCACCAGGTCCGCATAGGCAACCGCAACCTCTTCCAGGTCCTCGCTTGCCGACTTCTGCTGAAACATCCGCGCCCAGTTTTCGTCCGCGCGCGCCGCCTCTTCCGCCGAATGGAAGTCGCCCACAATCGCTCGCGCCAATTGCTTCTTGGCCTCCATCGGATGCAGCTCGCCGCGACCAACCTCGGCCCGCATCGACTCCACTCCGGAGGACGTCCTGTCCGTCAGATACACCCAGTACTTCCACATCAGCTCGTCCGAGATCGACATCAGCTTCCCATACATCTCCCCCGGCGGCTCCTGGATCCCGATCGCGTTGCCCAGCGACTTCGACATCTTCTGCACACCGTCCAGCCCCTCGAGAATCGGCGTCATCAGCACGATCTGCGGCTTCTGTCCATAGTGCCGCTGCAGCTCGCGTCCACACAGCAGATTGAATTTCTGATCCGTGCCGCCCAGCTCCACATCGCACTTCAGAGCCACCGAATCGTACCCCTGCATCACCGGATACAGAAACTCGTGCAGCCCGATCGGCTGCTCGCTGTCGTAGCGCTTGTGGAAGTCGTCGCGCTCGAGCATCTGCGAAACCGTAAAGTGCGCCGCCAGGCGGATCGTGCCCTCGAACCCCAGCTTGTCCAGCCACTCGGAGTTGAAACGCACCTCGGTTCGCTCCCGATCCAGAATGCGAAACACCTGTTCCTGATAGCTCCGCGCATTCTCGTCAATCTCTTCGCGTGTCAGCGGTTTGCGCGTCACATTGCGCCCCGTCGGGTCGCCGATCAACGACGTGAAATCGCCCACCAGAAAGATCACCTGATGGCCAAGCTGCTGAAAGTGGCGCAGTTTGCGCATCAGCACTGTGTGGCCCAGGTGCAGGTCCGGAGCCGTCGGATCGAAGCCCGCCTTCACCCGCAGCGAAAGGCTCGTTTTGCGGCTCTCTTCCAGCCGCTCGGCCAGGTCGCTCCTGCGAATGATCTCGGACGCGCCCTTTTCCAGAAGGTCCAGTTGTTCTGCCACAGTTGGAAATTCGTGCATGACTTTCAGTATAGATTTGCCGCCCGCTATCGAGCGGTTTCTGCCGGTTTCTGCTCGGTCGATTTGCGCAGCGAATCCGAGGTCAGCTCATCGGCTCGGCGCAACCCCGGAAACCACCACGCCCAGATGCCCGTTACCATCAGCGAGCCGATGCCGCCGGCAATGGTGGCTCGCACCGCGCCCATCCACTGCGCCGTCAACCCGCTTTCAAACTCGCCCAGCTCGTTTGACCCGCCGAGGAAAAAAGAGTTCACCGCGCTCACACGCCCGCGCATCTCCGCCGGCGTCGCCAGTTGCAGCACCGAGTTGCGAATCACCACGCTGACCATATCCGCCGCGCCGCCCACTGCCAGCGCCGCCAGGCTCAACGTCAGGTTGCGCGACACACCAAAAACAATCGTCATCGCGCCAAAGACGGCCACGCCCCAGAACAACTTTCTCCCCGCGCCGCGTCGCAGCGGAAACCGCGCCAGCGCCACCGACATCATCAGCGCACCAACGGCCGGCGCGGCGCGCAGCATCCCCAGCCCGCGCGGGCCGGTGTGCAATATCTCCTCGGCAAAGATCGGCATCAGCGCCACCGCTCCGCCCAGCAGCACCACAAACAAATCCAGCGAAAGCGAACCCAGCAGGATCGGCGCGCGGCTTACAAACCGGAAGCCCGCCAGGATCACCTCGAGCGACGCCGCCCGATGCTCCATCCGCCCCAGCCGAACCGTGATCCGCCCCACCTGCGTCAGGTACACCACCTGCATCGACAGCGTGAAAATATAAACGATCCCCGCTCCGGCCAGCGGCCCGGCCCAACCCATCGGCGGCAGTGTAAACAGCAGCCCGCCCAGCGCCGGACCGGCGATATTGGCAAACTGAAAGATCGCCGCGCCCCACGTCACCGCATTCACAAAGTGATCCTCGGGCACCAGATGCGGAACCAGCGCCGAGCTGGCCGGTCCGGAAAACGATCGCCCCGTCCCGATCAGAAACAGCACCGCGTAGATCAGCATCACCCGATGCATCCCCGACAACGCAATCGCCAGCAACGCCCCTGTACAGACCATCTGCAGCGAATAGCAGAGAAGAATGATGTTCCTGCGGTCGAAGCGATCCGCCACGTGCCCCGCGGGAAGCAGAAAAAGCAGCCCCGGCAGAAACAGCGCCAGGCCCGTGAAACCCAGGTCCAGCGCGCGATGCGTCATCGCATACACCTGCCACGCCACGGCCACCGTCTGCGCCTCCGCGCCAACGATCACCGCCAGACGTGCCGTTTGATACTTGCGAAAGTCGGGGGAAGAAAAGGCAACCAGCCCTTGCGCCGCCTCACTCGAGGAACCTGCGGTCATATCCACTCATTTATACGCTGCCGGGCTGGTGACCTGTTTCGCCCATGCGACAGCCAGGCTCCGCTCATGCGCTGGTCATGCGCTGGTCAGGCCCAGATCAAGCGCCAGTCAAGTCCAGATCAGGCCCCAGTTAAGCCCCGGTCAGGCCCCGGTCAGGCCCCAGGTCAGGCGCAGCTCAGGCTTCGAGCGCGCGCGGCCGCAGCATCGGATTCATCTGCCGCTCCAACTGCCGCGACTCCCGTGCGCGCTCCCGTTCCCACGCCTCGGCTCGTCGCCGTTGCAGCGTCTGATCGCGATCCGCTTTGCTCGCTGCCGCTGCCGTTTCGCGCGCCGTCATCGCCGGCGCTGCCGACGGTGGCGCAACCGCGCTGCTGCCATGAAGAGTCCCAGCCTGCGCCAGAGACAAGCCAACAACCGCCAGCGCCGTGCTGGCTCCGTGAGCGCTTGCTCGGGGCGAGTCTGCCATCGCGGACGGAGTGCGCTCCACGGAATTTGGCGAAGCCGTCTCTGCGCGATTTGCAGAAGCCGTCGCCACGCGCGGAGCTGGTTTGCTCTCCGTCGCCCGCGCCGCCATCACCCGCGCCCCAGGCGTTGACCGGGTCTCCGCTCGAACCGAGGCCCCCTTGCCGCTGGCCGCTGGTACGCCGCGCACGGCCCGCGTAACCGGCGTCGGAATCAACCGCGCCGAGGATTCAAACTCCCCATGCTCGCGGTCGTAGTTCACCGTCGGTGCCGGCCGCGCTGTCTCCCCGCGAAACGTCTCCGGCGCGCCCCACTCGGCAACCTCCGGGGAGCCAGCGGGGTCTCCGGCTTCTTCCTCCAGGCTCACCGGACGGATGCCCATCGCTCCAGCCATGAAATCGTCCACCAGCTTGTGCAGACACGTTTGCCCGCACAAGTGTTTCGATCCGCTCCGGCCCTTGCCAAACGTCGCCCAGGTCCCCAGACGCAGCTCTCCACTTTGCTCCAGTGCCACAAACCAGTGGTTGGTCTCTTTCTTCTCAGCACCGCAGATATCGCACGAAATCGTCTGCCGGATCACCCGTTTCTCCCCCTCGATTGCGCTTGCTGCTCTTATTCCAACCTGAATCTCAGGGAAATGGGGAAAAAGATGGGATTGGATAAAGAATTGCGGTCGAGATTGGAATCCCCGCACCCAACCGTCCTTAAATGAAACAGGCACAGCTTGCGCTGTGCCCGCCGTGCTTCAGATTTTTCAAACTCCCCATGCCGCTCACGCCACGCATTCACCCAGCGCTTCCTCAACAGCCACTACTCCTTCGGCGAAAAATATCCCTTCTTCGCCCGTACCTGGTATCGCCGATCCAGACAGTAAAGATAGATCGTCCGAAACGCCCCATCCGCCTTGAAGTCCGCCGGGGTATACGTCAGCAGGTACTGGCTACGCAGCTCCTCTTCGATGCTGTTGAAGCCGGTCACCATGTCATCGATCGACGGCGGGAAAAACGCCCGTCCGCCGGTAGCCTCTGCCATCTTCTGCAGCACGTCGTCGCCCTTGCCGCGGCTGGGCGTCCAGTTCGTGCTGATCGCGTACACAATCGTCTCCGCCCGCTGACACATCTTGATCGCTTCGTCGATATAAACCCGGCTCTGATTATCATTCCCGTCCGAGATCAGCACTATCGCCCGCCGCGCCGGCTCCTGACCGCGCGTCGTATCCAGCAGCTTGTCGCGGCAGGCTGTATACACCGCGTCATACAGCGCCGTCCCGCCCCCCGGACGCAGCTTGTTCACGCCCGTCTCCAGCCCGTCCAGGTTGTCCGTCCAGTCCTGCGTCACCGTCGGCGTCGAGTCAAACCCCATCACAAACGCGCGGTCATTGCGCGACTTCAACACCTGCAACAGAAACTGCGTCGCCGACTGCTGTTCAAACTCGAATCGCTGCCGAATCGAAGTGCTCGCGTCGATCACGATTCCCACCCGTAGCGGCAGATTCGTCTGCTGCGCAAAGCTGGTCACCCGCGACGGTGCCTTCTGGTCATCCAGCAGCGCAAAGTCGCTCTGCTTCAGATTCGGAATGAAGTTGCCGTGCCGGTCCGTCACCGTAAAGATCAGGTTCACCTCGTTGACCGTTCGCACGATCTTGAACCCCGGATTCTGATCGTCCCCGGTCACCGTCCCGGTAACCGTCGGCTGCGCAGTCTGCCCCGCCTGCCCCGTCGCACCGGTCGCGGGCGTTGCACTCTGCGACTGCGGCGAAGCACTCTTCGGCGCGGCGCCCGGTGCCGTGCCGGGCGTCTGTTGACCCTGGGAAATCACTCCGCCGACGGCGACGAAAAGCAACCCTGCCGCGGATAAGAAAAATTTGCTGCGGAAACAAAAAGAACGACTATGCATGGTTCTTACCATCTTAGCAACCCAGGCGTCACTTTTCAGCATCTGCCGCAGCCTCGTCGCGTTGATTCGCCGCCCCGCTTGCCCCGCGCAGGCAATCCAGAAACCCCGTCAACTCCGCCGGAAGATCGGCGCGCAAGGAAATCCGCTCCCCGGTCAAGGGATGCTCGAACTCAAGCTCCGCCGCATGGAGAAAATTTCTCTCCAATCGCAGCGTCTCCCGCCGCGCCTTGCTCGTCGTGCTCAGCGGAAGCGCGATCAGTTCCCCCGCCGCGCCGTACAGCGTATCGCCCACCACCGGATGATGAATCGACGCCAGGTGCACGCGAATCTGGTGCGTCCGCCCCGTCTCGATCCTTACCCGCGCGAGGGTAAACTTTCCGAAGCGCGTCTCCAGCCGCTCCGCCACGCGATAGTGTGTCACTGCGTCGCGCGCACCCTCGCCGGCGTGCGTGGTCATCCGCGTTCGTCGCACGGCATCCCGCCGTATCGGCGCGGCGATCGTCGCGCCATCCTCCGGCAGCGCCCCCTGCACCAGCGCCACATACGTCTTCGTCATCTCCCGCGAGGCAAACTTCGCCGCCAGCGCCTCGTGCGCCGCGTCTGTCTTCGCCACCACAATCAACCCGCTCGTCTCCTTGTCCAGCCGATGCACAATCCCCGGACGCAGCGCTCCGCCCACCCCCGAGAGCGAACCGAACCGATAAAGCAGCGCATTCACCAGCGTCCCCGCGTCGCGCGCCTCTTCCGTTGCGCCCGCTCCGGCGTGCACCATCATCCCGGCTGGCTTGTTCACCACCGCCAGCGCTTCATCCTCGTACACGATATCGAGCGAAATCGCCTCCGCCCGCGCCGTTACCGGCACCGACTGCTGCTCGCCCTCCACCGTCACCGTCTCGCCGCCGCGCAGCTTCAGCGAAGCCTTCTCGCGCCTGCCATCCACCAGCACCTCGCCCTGCTCCACCAGATGCTGCACCCGCGCGCGACTCACCCCGCTCAGTGCATCCACCAGGAACAGGTCCAGCCGCCAGCCCGCCGCCTCGACCGGCACGCGATATGTTTCCATCTCCGCCATCTTTTGTCCTTGTGTTTTTGTCCGCAGCGCAAGCATCGGATGCCCCGCAGACACTTAAGCCGTCGCCGACCGGCGCCTGCCCCACTCGGCCAGCATCACTCCGCCAACCATCACCATTCCCAAGCCTACCAGTTGCGGCGCATCCGCAACCGCTCCGTACCCGCGCCAATGAACCGCGCCGCGGCCTTCCCAGTCACGAAATCCCTCGCTCAGGAACACGTTCGTCCCCATCGCCATCAACCAGACTCCGCTCAACTCGCCTGTGCGTCGATCCCTCTTCCACACCAGCCACCCCGCGCACAGCGCAGCCGTCAACAAAGCTCCCAGCGCCGCATAGCCCTGTGCCGGATAGAGCGTCACTCCCAGCGGTGTCCCGCTCCATCGCGCCGCCAGCGGGCTTGTATACACCACCCCCCACGGCAGGCTCGCCCCGGCATCGCGGCCATAGTCGCTGCCCGCCATCAGGCAGCCAACCTGTTCGAGCGCCATCCCCAGCGCCACCGGCCCGGCCAGCGCGTCCGCCAACTGCGGCAGCGGAACCCGCGCCCAGCGCCCATACCCGGCCATCGCCGCCGCCGCGCCCAGCGCGCCCGCGGCCGTCAACAACGGATGATGCACCAGCGCCAGGGCCAGCAGCCACTGCGGATGCCGCTGCAAATCTCCCACATTCACCGCAATCAGCAAGAGGCGCGAAACCGCCATCCCCGCAAACACGCCCAGCACCAGCGCATTCCACCCATGGCGAGGATCAAGCCCCGCGCGCGGCGCAGCCCACTGCGCAGCCACCAGCGCTGCCAGCACTCCCAGCGCCGCCAGCACTCCGTAGCTGGGAACAAGCAGGGAACCGATCTGAAAGAGAACTGGATGCACGGCAGACAAGGATACTCAGAAAAAACCCGGCGCGATCATCGTGTCACCGACGCCCAGCTACCCACGAAACCACGCACAGGAAAGCAGAAAACCGACCCGCTGGGCCGTGAGTCAATGTGCTGGTGAACCCGTCCTGAGACGGTGGAACTCCCCGCGGTTCATTAGGCATCCCGGACTGGCGGGCACGGCACACAGAACCGATTGTTCGAGTCGAGTCCCTGTTCATTGAATGTTGGTTCAACCAGCATTAACCGACTCACCTGCTTTGCAGGCCGGTCTCTATGCTGGATGCTATGGCATCCCACTCCGATTGGCAAGCCGCAAACGAATCTCTGTTTTCATCCCGTCCCGAAGCGGCTTCGGAAACGCTACAATCGCTGCATGTGGTTCATCCCTCGCCCAACCTCGGGAGGTCAGCTTGATCGGCACCATCTACAAATGTGAAATCTGCAGCACCGAAAGCTCCGCGCCCAGTCACTGGTTCGTCATCCATTGCAGCGATGCCAGGCTCATGGTCTGCAAGTGGGCACCCGAGGAAGCCGATCAACCGCGCGCCCTTCACTTCTGCGGCGAGGCTCACGCCCAGGTCTACATCGGTCGCTGGTTCCAGTCCTTCTGCGGCTCGCCTGTGCTGCGCGCGCAACGCTGACCCGACCCCAATCCCCTCTACGACGGCTCATCCAGCAGCGTATCCAGCAGCCCGCTCAACCGATGCGCGCGCTCCTCGAAGGCCCATCCGCTCCGCCCATCCCGCTCTTCCAACCCGCGCTCGGGGATGCTCGGCACCCGCTCAAGCCCCTCAAGCCCATCGAGTCGCTCTGCTCGCTCTTCAGCTCGCGCCAGTTCGTCCGCCAGGTTCAGCGCCGCCAGCACCGCAACGCGCAGCGAATCCACCGTTCGCCCATGTGCTGAAACCGCGCGCATCTGTTCATCCACCCGTGCCGCCAGGCGCTTCACCCGTTCCAGATCCGTACTCGACAAGTGATAAGCCTGTCCGTAAATCTCTACCGTCACGTATTGCGCCGTGGGCTGATCGTTCTCCATCGGTGTCCCTCAACTTGCCCCGCTATCGCTCCATCCCATCCAGTTGTTCCAGCAGCCGCTCCACGCGCTGCTTCACCTGTTCCCGTTCGCTTCGCATCGACTCCATCTCCTGCGACAGTTGCTGCTGGCGCGGGCTTTGTTGCGCCAGCTCGGCTTCGAGGGCCGCGCAGCGCGCTTCCGCCGCCTGCCGTCCAGCGCGCTCTTCGCGGATCAGCTTCACCGCGCGCAGAACCCGCTCTTCGAGTGCGGAAAATTCATCCGCCCCCGTGTACCCAGCCAGGCTGCCTTGCCCCTCGAGCGAAATCTGTGTCATTGTCTCTGCTCCAATCCGTATGTGCGTGTGCCACCACCCATCCTACAGGCAACGCACTGGCAACTCAGCTTCCCTCAGCTTCGCAGCCGCCAGCCCACCCGCGACACAGCACCAATCACCCGCGACGAAAACTCCTGCAACTCATCCTCCCGCAGTGTCCTGTCCGCCGCCTGAAAGGTCACCCCCAGCAGCAGCGTAGACTCGCCATTCCCGCCGCCCGAGGCAGTTCCGCTGGCAGTGCGCACCACCTCCCGCGCTCGCCAGTCCACCATCTCCGGCAACTCCAGTGCGCCAAGCTCCGCCTCCAGATGCGCCCACTCCGCGCCCTCCGGCAACAGCAGCGAAAAATCCCGCCGCACCGGCTGGTAGCGCGAGAGCTCCCGTGCCGCTGGCCGTCGCAAGGGCACCCGATACAGCCGATCCAGAAACAGTTCCCCTACCAGCACCGCGCTCTTCAGCTTCCGTTCCGCCGCCTCGCGCGGATGAACCTCGCCAAACCATCCCGCCGTCGCGCCATCCATTACCACCCGCGCCGAACGCCACGGATGCAGCCACTTCGGCGTCAATCCAGCCTCCGGGGCAAACCGGTCGAAGTACACCGCCCGCGCCGCGAAGCAGCCCACCACCTGCTCCACAATCCCCTTCAAATCGTAAAAATCCAGCTCGCGCGCTGCCTGATGCGGACCCGTCTGCGCCACATTCCCCGCCAACCCGATCACCAGCGCAGGCCGCTCGTCCACCCCATCTCCCACCCTGTCCGGCGACCCGGAAAACACCGTCCCCACTTCAAACAAACGCACATCGCCCACATCCCGATGCACATTCCCCGCCACCATCCCGAGCATCCCCGGAACCAGCGACGGACGCATCACGCCAGCCTCTTCGCTCAGCGGATTGCCCAGCCGAACCACCTGCGCC
>JAJZFR010000185.1 GCA_021805265.1 Acidobacteriota bacterium
TTGCGTTCAACTCGACGTGGCGGAGGACGGCGGTTTTAAGGCCGGAGAAGCTGAAGAGAAACTGGCGGTCGAGGGTTTCAATGGGCGCGGTGACGGCTCCTTTGGTGCGCGGTGTTTTGCCTTCGAGATGCGGCTTGGATTTGATCCTGGTGACGCCGAACGGAACCGCGAGTGGGTTGCCGAAGTTAGCCAGTTGATCAATCCACGGGCCACCGGGGTAACCGAGGCCGAGCAGCTTGGCGACCTTGTCGAAGGCCTCGCCTGCGGCGTCGTCGAGGGTGCGCCCGATGAGTTGGTAACGCCAGGCACCGAGTTCCGGGCCACTGTGTGGCGGGTTGGCGAGAAAGAGGTGAGTGTGACCGCCGGAGACGACGAGAGCGAGGGCGGGCATGGGCAGATTTTCGGCCTGATTTTCTGTTTGATTTTCGGCCTGATTTTCTGTTTGCTGCCGGCGCTCTTCGAGGAGGACGGCGTGGATGTGTCCTTCGAGGTGGTTGACGGCGATGAGGGGCTTCGCGAGCGCGAAGGCGAGCGCCTTGGCGTAGCTGAGGCCGACCAGGAGCGCACCGGCGAGTCCCGGGCCGCTGGTGACGGCAATGGCGTCGAGGTCGCCGAGCGCGACGCCCGCCTGAGCGAGCGCGGCGCGGGCGATGGGGACGATGTTGCGGAGATGTTCGCGGCTGGCGAGTTCGGGAACGACGCCGCCGTAGGCCGCATGGGTGACGACCTGAGAGGCGACAACCGAAGAGAGCGTACGCGCGCCGCGCTCGACGACGGCGGCGGCGGTTTCGTCGCAGGAGCTTTCGATGCCGAGGATCAGGCCGGTTTCTGTTCCACCGGTATTTGGAAGAGTCGCAGCCATGACTCCAGTGTATCGGGAACGACAATTGACCGGAGAGCGCGAGTTGAGCGGCAGGGCCTGCTGCCGTAGGCTGAATAGGAATGCTTACCGAGAGACCACAATTCCTTGCCGCGCTGGAGATTGTTCGCACCCTCAGGCGACGGGACTATCTGGCATACTTTGCCGGAGGCTGTGTGCGCGATAGGTTGCTGGGCCGGGAGCCGAAGGATTACGATGTGGCGACCTCGGCTGAGCCGGAGGTGGTTCTGGAGATGTTTCCGCGGACCTTTGGCGTTGGGGCGCAGTTTGGGGTGGTGCTGGTTGCTGCGGATGGTGATTCGACGCTGACCGAGGTGGCGACGTTTCGGTCGGACGGCAGCTACTCCGACGGGCGCAGACCGGATGCGGTGCGCTATACGTCGAGCGCGGAGGAGGATGTGTTGCGGCGGGACTTCACCGTCAACGGGCTGCTGCTGGACCCGGAACGCGCGTTGGAGGGTGGCAATATACGGGACGCGGTGCTGGACTTTGTGGGGGGATTGGCGGACCTGAGCGCGGGAGTTATACGCGCGATCGGCGCGGCAGAGAGCCGGTTTGCGGAGGATCCTCTGCGTCTGTTGCGCGGGGTACGTTTTGCGGCGCGGCTTGATTTTTCCATCGAAGCTGGAACACGCGCGGCAATGGCTGCGAGGTCGCGGACACTGGATCGAGTGAGCCGCGAGCGGGTGCGCGATGAGCTGACGCGGATGCTGACCGAGGGCCGCGCGCGGCGCGCGTTTGAGCTGCTGGCTGAGACCGGAATGCTGGCCGTGGTGTTGCCGGAGATCGAGCGGATGCGCGGGGTGGAGCAGCCGGCGGAGTTTCATCCCGAGGGCGATGTCTGGGAGCACACGCTGCGGCTGCTGGACCAGTTGGCGGCAGGATGCTCGAAGACGCTGGCGTGGGGAGCGCTGTTGCATGATGCGGGCAAGCCGGCGACGTTTCATCGCGCGCCGGAGCGGATTCGCTTTGACGGGCACGTCGAGGTCGGGGTGCGGATTGGGGAAGAGATTTGTCGGCGGCTGCGATTTTCCAAAGACGAGAGCGCGCAGATCGCGGCGCTGGTGGCCAACCACATGCGGTTTGGCGATGTCGAGCGGATGAAGACTTCAACGCTGAAGAGGTTTTTTCAGCTTCCTGATTTCGAGGAACATCTGGCGCTGCATCGGATGGATTGCCTGGCGGCGAGCGGAAGACTGGAGCACTGGCAGTTTGCACGGGATCGCCGGGAGTCGATGCCTGCCGAGGAAGTGCGGCCGACGCCGCTGATCTCCGGGCGGGAGTTGATTGCAGCGGGCTATCGGCCAGGGGCGCGATTCAAGGAGATATTGCGCGCGGTGGAAGACGCGCAACTGGAGGGCGCAATCGGGAGCGAGGACCAAGCGATGGCGCTGGTTGTTCGGCTGTTTCCGAGAGACGAAGCCGATGGCGACTGAGGCGCGCGGGTATGACGTTCTGGTGATTGGCGCGGGCGCGGCGGGGATGATGTGCGCGGCGGTTGCCGGCGAGCGCGGGCGGCGCGTGGCGCTGCTGGATCACGGCGACCTGCCGGGACGGAAGATTCTGATCTCGGGCGGCGGGCGGTGCAACTTCACCAATCTGCATTGCGGGCCGGAGCGGTTTCTGTCGGAGAATCCGCACTTTGCGAAGTCGGCGCTGGCGCAGTATACGCCGGAGCATTTTCTGGAGCTGGTGGAGCGGTACCGGATTCTGTACCACGAGAAGACGCTGGGACAGCTTTTCTGTGACCACTCGGCGCAGGCGATTCTGTCGATGCTTCTCGGGGAATGCGAGCGCGGCGGGGTTCAGATAACGATGCGGGCGCGGGATATTCGGGTGGAAAGGGCTGGATCCGGCTTTCGCGTGGAGTGTTCTCAGGGCACTTTCGAGGCGGCGGCGCTGGTGGTGGCGACGGGCGGATTATCAATTCCGAAGCTGGGGGCGACGGGGTTTGGCTACGATGTGGCGAGGCAGTTCGGGCTGGGCGTGGTGGAGCCGCGACCGGCGCTTGTACCGCTTACGCTGGCCGGCGCGGAGGCTGGCTGGACGGCGCTGGCTGGCGTTGCGACGCGGGTTGTGGCGCAGGCTGCGGGAAGCAAGGCGAGCTTTGACGAGAAGCTGCTGGTGACGCACCGCGGGCTGAGCGGGCCGTCGGTGTTGCAGATTTCCAGTTACTGGCGAGCGGGGCAAAGGCTGACGGTTGACTTTGCGCCGGGGGAACGAGTGCTGAAGGCCCTTCACGGAGCGCGACGGGATGAGGCGACGCTGCGCCAGGCATTGCGCGAGCGGCTTCCGGCGCGGCTGGCTGATTTTCTTGTGCCGCAGATTCAGCCGGAGCGCTGGACCAACGAGGCGCTGGAGGCGGCGGAAAAGCAGCTCCACGAATTTCCGTTTCATC
>JAJZFR010000212.1 GCA_021805265.1 Acidobacteriota bacterium
CAGGTGCGCATCACACGCGCCTTTCCCAACAGCCTCGTCGGCGAAGCCATCTAACCCTCAGGAGGCATATCCATGGACGTTGAAATGCGCATTCGCGGCCTCATGATGGACCCCAACACCAACATGCCCATCGTCGTCCTCAAGGATGTCGCCTCAGACATCGTCCTCCCCATCTGGGTCGGCATCTACGAGGCAAACGCCATCGCCATTGAAATCGAGAAGGTAGCCCCGCCGCGCCCGATGACCCACGATCTCCTCAAGAACATGATGGAAAGCATGAATGGATCACTCGAAAAGATAGTAATCACTGAGCTTAGAGATGATACATTCTACTCCGTTCTGTGCATGCGACAGAACGGGGAACAAGTCGCCATCGACGCCCGCCCCTCCGACGCCATCGCCCTCGCCCTTCGCGCCGATTGTCCCATTTATGTCGCCGAACCCGTCATGGCCCTCGCCCGCCTCAACGCCAACAACGCCTCCGACGGACCAAGCTCCGAACAGTTGCGCAAATGGCTCGAAGGACTCAACGACGAAGACCTCGGACGCTACAAGATGTAGTTGGCGCGCCCCACCATCGCTGTTATAACGGTGAAGTGACCCTCTTTCGGCATCTCGTTCTGGCCATCCTCAGCCTTTGCAGTCTCGGCTGCGCTCTTCAAGCCCAGGTCCCGGCAGACTGGACCGCGCCCCAGAAACCCTTTCCTATCGCCCGCAACCTCTACTACGTCGGCAGCCGCGATCTCGCTGCCTATCTTGTAGTTACGCCCGCCGGGGACATCCTCCTCAACGCCAACCTCGCCACTTCGCCGCCCCAGATACGCGCCAGCGTCCGCGCCCTCGGCTTCCACTGGCGCGACATCAAAATTCTCCTCCTCAGCCAGCCCCACTACGACCACGCCGCCGGGGCCGCGCAAATTCTCCGCGAAACCGGCGCAAGCCTCATGGTCATGGCGGGCGATGCAGAGGTCGTCGCCTCCGGCGACGCTCACGACTTCGGCGGCAGGGAACTGCTCCCATACCACCCCGCACCCGTGGGCCGCGTCCTCCACGACGGAGACACCGTCGCGCTCGGCGGCACCGTCCTCACCGCTCACAAAACCGCCGGCCACTCCCGCGGCTGCACCACCTGGACCCTAAACGTTCCGGACGTTCCGGATGTTCCTGGCAAAAACCACCCGCTTCACGTCGTCATCGTTGGCGGATATGCCGCGCTCAGCTCCTATCGGCTCATCGCGACCCCAGCCCGGCCTGCCTCCTATCCCGGCATCGCGCAGGATTTTGAACGCAGCTTCGCCGAGCTGCGCGCCTTGCCGTGCGATATTTTTCTCGGCGCGCATGGCAGTTATTTTGACATGCAGCAGAAGCTGGCCCGCCTGACGGCTGAAGGCACGAAGGTCTGGATCGACCCCGAGGGCTATCGGCAGATGATCTCCGAGGCAGAGAAGCGGTTCAATACCCAACTTGCAGCCCAGCAAGCCGCCGCACAGCATTCCTCACATTGACACAATCGTTACAGAATATATGTTATCGGACATTTTGTATGCGCAGCGACCTTTATCCATCCGATCTGCTTCGAGCACTGGGTGGAAGAAGAGATTCGGGTGCCCCAGGTCCCCCGGCATTTTCGGGACCTGGGTTCCTACTGAAGCCCGTACTTATGTCCTTCAGAGTCAATCGCGCTTCAGCCCCCGAGCGAAGGCTTGAGTAGTCGATCAGCGCTTCCCTATCGCTTCCACGCGACCGGCGTTGCACGATCCGTATTGGTCGCCTTCGCATTGGCTGCTTTCGCAGCACTACTCACCGGATCGCGCCGCTCGAAGATCACTCGCCCCTTCGGCTGGTCAAAGATCACCTTCTGATACAGCGCCATCACCGCTGTCCCAATCACCCCGTCCGTCTTCCGCCGGCCCGAAAACGACGGCGTCGAGTGCATCAGGAATACCGGCAATAGAGTCATCTCCGTCTGCCCCATCGTCATGAACGGAACCGTTACCGTCTCCACCCCGAAGTAGCCGCCGATCCCGCAAGCCAGAGCCTGCGTCGGAGTCAGCGATCCGTGCCGGCTCACGTCCGTAATGCGCGACTTGTAGATGAACTGCGAGTACAGCATCAGCGTCGCGTCGCTGCCCGTGTCCAGGTCGAGCGTCGCATTCCGATGCTCGTCCACTCCCGTGCCCAGCGTAACCGCGATGGATAAGGAGTCGTCCTTCTGGCTCAGCCCGAGAATCTCGCCGCTCCCGCGATACCGGTAGCCATGCGCCGGTTTCAGCGTCAACAGTTGGTTGGCAAAGTCAATCTCGACCACAAAACGCCTCAGCAGCGGCATCCCAAGAATCCCGTCCAGATGGTGCTGATTCAGCAGTTCCAGGTTATGAAGGTCCACAATGGTCATCGAATCCGCAATCGGAACTCCATCCATTTGTGCGTCCAGGTCGCGGGCTGCGGCGATCGTCACCTTCTGCGAACCGTAGCCAACTCCCTTCTGCTTCACCTCCAGCTCGGCATGAATCCCAAGCTCCTCCGAGGTCGCCATATCCAGAATGTTCGTGTTCGATCCGGTATCGAACAGAAACACCATCCCATCCCTGCCGTTCACCGACAGCGTCACAAAGATGTGTTGTTTGAAGTATTCGAATGGAACCGTAACGATGCGATCAAACTGCGGATCGCTGTTCTGGTTCTGGGCGGTTTCGATCCTGGCTGTCGCCGGCGAATGCATCGCCATGCTCAGGGCCATCGCGAGAATAGGCAAACCTGATAACGGGGCCATCGGGCACCTCCGCGTCACTCCCGTAAGCGCTTTTCAGCCCTCATGCGAGAGTGGCTACATTAGACGCCTGAAACCCTCCACTTTGCAAGTCTCTTTTACACCCTCGCCGCAAGGTGCCGAGCAAGGTGCCGAACCACGCGCTTCGCCGTGAACCGCGCTCCACAGGCAAAGCGCATCAGCGGCCCGAAGCTGTTGGCCGCCGCCACGCCCACCAGGTACAGCCCAGGAACCGTGCTTTCAAAGCTCCGCGAAAGCACCGGCGTATCCTCGACCGCACCGATCTCCCGCCGCAGCCCGGCATCCAGAAACTGAAGCCGCTCCAGAGATACCCGATACCCGGTAGCACTGATCGCGTGGTCGGCCACAATCTCGACACGGCTTCCATCCCGCTCCCGTATCTTCAAATGAACCTTGCCCGCCTCGACCGAGGCTCCTTCCAACCGGCTACCAAGATGCATGGGAAACTTCCCCACCACCTTGTCTTTCACAAACCATCCCGG